>JAUYBU010000020.1 GCA_030693045.1 Bryobacterales bacterium
CCCCGGGAAATGGTTCGGCCCGGTTCCCGCCATTGGACGATTCTTGCGGGACCTTTGCCGTCAGGCCAGGGCAAAAGGGAACCTTGTTCAGGACGCCTGGTTCGCTGCCCTGGCCGTCGAGCACGGCTGTGCGTGGAGCACCACGGATCGGGACTTCCTAAGGTTCGAAGGGCCGCGCTGGCGGGCCCGGTTCTTAAGTCGGGTCGCGAACGATCTTCTGTCAACGTAAGATTTCCGTTATGTATCAATGCTTTACAAGTAATTCTTGTCACTCCTCGGGCGTTTGTGCTAATAATAGTAACTGAGGTCTCCCGCAAGACCTTAGCGAGACCCATCGACACGAGTCCTAGGAACCGAAATCGATTCTCAAGGGAGGTAGAGGCAAATATGAAAATTCGTCCGCTCTATGATCGGATTGTAGTGAAACGGATCACCGTGGAAGGTGAAGAGAAAACCGCCGGCGGTATCATCATCCCCGACAGTGCGAAGGAAAAGCCGCAGCAAGGCGAAGTGGTCGCCGTGGGCAAGGGCAAGCGCCTGGATGACGGGACGCTGGTACCGCTCGATGTGAAGGTTGGCGACAAGATCCTGTTCGGCAAGTACTCGGGCAGCGAAGCGCCCAAGGAACTGGGCGAAGACTACCTGATTATGCGCGAGGACGAAGTCCTCGGCGTTCTCGAAAGCTAGTCCAGGCGAGGAGAAAGAAAAAACATGGCAGCAAAGCAAATTATCTACAGCGAGAATGCGCGGCAGGCGATTTTACGCGGCGTCAACCAATTGGCCGACGCAGTGAAGGTCACACTCGGCCCCAGGGGCCGCAATGTCGTGCTGGAGAAAAAGTTCGGCGGTCCGACGATCACCAAAGACGGCGTCACGGTAGCCAAGGAGATCGAGCTGAAGTGCCCGCTGGAGAACATGGGCGCGCAGATGGTGCGCGAGGTGGCTTCCAAGACCTCCGACATCGCCGGTGACGGAACCACGACGGCGACCATTCTGGCGCAGTCGATCTATCGCGAAGGCGTGAAGAGCGTGGCCGCCGGCGCTAACCCGATGGCCCTGAAGCGCGGCATCGAGAAGGCCGTCGAGACGGTGGTCGAGGAAGTCCGCACGTTCAGCAAGCCGGTGACCGGCGAGATGATCGGGCAGGTCGGCACGATTTCGGCCAACGGCGATCAGACCATCGGCAACACCATCGCCGAAGCGATGAAGAAGGTCGGCAAGGACGGCGTCATCACGGTGGAAGAGTCCAAGACCATGGCCACGGAACTGGACACGGTCGAGGGCATGCAGTTCGACCGCGGCTACCTGTCTCCGTACTTCATCACCGATCCGGACCGGATGGAAGTGGTCCTGGAAGAGCCCTACATTCTCATCCACGAGAAGAAGATCGCGAACATGAAGGACCTGCTGCCGGTACTGGAGCAGATCGCCCGCAGCGGCAAGCCGTTGCTGATCGTGGCCGAGGAAGTGGAAGGCGAGGCGCTGGCCACCCTGGTGGTCAACAAGCTGCGCGGCACGCTGAACGCCTGCGCCGTGAAGGCCCCGGGCTTCGGCGACCGCCGCAAGGCGATGCTCGAAGACATCGGCATCCTGACTGGCGGCAACGCCATCATGGAAGAGACCGGCATCAAGCTGGAAGGCGTCCAGTTGAAGGACATGGGCAAGGCCAAGCGCGTCACGGTGGACAAGGACAACACCACCATCATCGACGGCGGCGGCAGCCAGAAGGCGATCGAGGGCCGTATCAAGCAGCTCCGCGCCCAGATCGAAGAGACCACATCCGACTACGACCGCGAGAAATTGCAGGAGCGGCTGGCGAAGCTGGCCGGCGGCGTCGCGGTGATCAAGGTCGGCGCGGCCACCGAGACCGAGATGAAGGAAAAGAAGGCTCGGGTCGAGGACGCGCTGCACGCCACTCGCGCCGCGGTTGAGGAAGGCATCGTTCCGGGCGGCGGCGTGGCACTGCTGCGCGCCGCGGCTAAGCTGGCCGACCTGAAGTTGGTTGGCGACGAGCAGATCGGCGTCGACGTCGTCAGGCGCGCCTGCGAAGAGCCCCTGCGCCAGATCGTCGGCAACGCCGGCTTCGAAGGCGCCATTGTGGCCGAGAAAGTCCGCAACAACGCCAGCTCCGACTTCGGCTTCAACGCCGAGACCGGGGTCTACGAAGACCTGGTGGCCGCGGGCGTCATCGACCCGACCAAGGTGACCCGTTCGGCGTTGCAGAACGCCGCTTCGATCGCCGCGTTGATGCTGACCACCGAAGCCCTGGTGGCCGAGATCCCGGAGAAGAAGTCGGCTTCGGCCGGCGGCCCCGGCGGCCACGACCACGGCGGCGGCGGCATGGATTACTAAGCCCCTGGCAGGGCGGCAGCGCGCCTCACGGCGCAGCGGGCCGTCTCCGGCTTAGCGCAGTCTACAGCGGCCCGTTCCCGGAACCCCGGGGGCGGGCCGTTCTTATTGCTACCGGCTTCGCGTCGAACGCATCCAGCCCGGTTTCCGTGACTGTGTTGCGCGCCGACAAACAGGGTTGACCGAAGTGCCCTTCACGCGACCGAATACTGGCCGTATCTCTATGAGATGATCACCGCCCCAAATCCGGGCGCTCGCGCGAAACTGGCTCGTTTCGCACCCGAGCGGCTTGGCTGAGTTGGGCGACGAAAGCGCCGACCCGAAGAAGCGCCGGACCGGTCTGGTCGGGAGGTCGCGCGATTCAGACAGTAGTCTAACCCACCCAGCCCGTTGAGGACCCTGGGTGTGGCCCAGACCGGCCGCCTGCCACCACGAGAGCTATTGGCGGCCTTCTCAACACCCCTACACCGTATCGGACCCGAAGTGGATGGACGCTCGTTCTCTCCACCGAAAAAATATTCTTCCTCCTGCATGTTTTTTGCAACCACCTTTGGTTTCTTAGTGTTCCAACGCTCCCCCCCAGTGTCTGAATCGCACAGGGAGGTCGCGCTCTCTTGACAGCGCCGAAGGCGTGGAGCTATACTCCCTTCAGAACTCCAGAGTTAACGATGACTGTATCGATCATTACAGATGCTTTCGGAAAGGAATCGAACATGCCTAAGCAGATCGTCTGTCGGCTTGCCGTCCTGGTGGCGGCTGTGTTGGCGATAGCTCCCGTTGCCTTGGCTCAGACCTCCAATGCGTCCATCGTCGGTACGGTAACGGACCCATCCAGCGCTGCGGTCCCCGGTGTGGCCATCACGGTCACCAATCAGGGCACCAACGTTTCCCGCGAAGTGAGCACCGCGGGGGACGGGAGTTACCGTGTTTATCCGCTGAACCCAGGCACGTATCAGGTGAAAGCCTCCACGACCGGTTTCAAAACCAAGATCCAGCCGGCCGTGACTCTGGAGGTCGCGGCGGTTCTGAAAGTCGATTTCCAGCTCGAAGTGGGTGCGGTGACCGAGAGCATCGAGGTCGTCAGCACGGCGCCCATCATGCAGACCCAGGAGGCGTCGGTGGGGGGCGTCATCTCCACCTCCCAACTGGAACGCATCCCGGTGAACGGCCGGAACTATACGCAGCTCATCGTCCTGATGCCC
>JAUYBU010000022.1 GCA_030693045.1 Bryobacterales bacterium
TGCCGCCCTTCAGCAACGGCGCGATGTCGATGCCGTCCACATTTCCTGCGCCGCGCGCACGGGCCATCGCGGTGATGGTCGGAAAGTAATCGACACCCGAGACCGGAGCGTCGCACACCGTGCCGGGCTTGGCGACGCCGTAGCCGGAGACGATCAGCGGCACCCGGATGCCGCCCTCGTAAGCGTGGCCCTTGCCGGCGCGCAGCGGCGCGTTCGAGGTCACCGGGCTTTTCGAACGGCCCTCGTAACGCAGCCCGCCGTTGTCGGAAGTGAACACGATGGTCGTGTTCGCGGTGAGCTTCAGCTCGTCGAGTTTTCGCACCACCCGGCCCACCCCTTCATCCATGCTCTTGATCATCGCCGCGTAAATGGCGTTGTTGTGCCCGGCGCCGGGCTTCACTTTCGCCTGGAACCCGGCGATCATTTCCTTCTTCGCCTGAAGCGGGATGTGAACGGCGAAATTCGGCAAGTAGAGAAAGAACGGCCGGTCGCGATTGACGTCGATGAACTTCAAAGCTTCATCCGCCAGCCGGTCGGTAAGATAGTCTTCGCTGGTGCCGCCCTTGAGCCCGGCTAGATCGAACGGGCCGAAGTAGGACGCCGGGCTGCCCCTCCGGGTGCCGGCGACGTTGAGGTCGAAACCCTGCCTGGTCGGATCGAAGCCCTCCGCGCCAAGGTGCCATTTCCCGATGCTCGCCGTAGCGTAGCCGGCGCCTTTGAGCGCTTCGGCGATGGTCACCTCATCCAGAGGCAACTGCTGATTGAATTCCGGCGTCAGCAGTTTCGCGGCCGGCCATTGCTTGCGCCCCGGAATCCAATCCGTCAGGTTTAGCCGCGCCGGATACTTGCCGGTCATGACGGCCGCGCGCGAAGGCGAGCAGACCGGGCAGGCGGCGTACCCGTTGGTGAAGCGCACGCCGCCCCGGGCCAGGGCATCGACGTTGGGGCTTTCATAGAACGTGCTGCCGAAGCAGCCCAGATCGGTCCAGCCCATGTCGTCGATCAGGATGAAGATGAAATTCGGTTTGCGGGCGGCCGTACTCGCTGCCAGGGGCGCGGCCAGCGCGCTGAGCATTTCACGCCGTGTCAGTTTCATTTCTCACCTCACTGCAATCGTTGTCGCCGGGAAGTAGCGATTCAGGATAACTCGAAAATCGACGCCCGTGGCGGCCATCGCCGCCGCGCCCTGCTGGCACAAGCCCACGCCGTGCCCCGCGCCTCTTCCGCGCAGGACCACGGCGTCCTCTTCCGGCTCGATCTGGTAATTGTTTCCGGGCAGCGCGCTCCAGCCCAGCCGGCGGACAATCTCCAGACGCACGGCCTCCGATTGCGGACGCGCCCGCAGACGCTGAGCGTCGGGGCCCGAGAATCGCGCGGTCCATTCCCGCGCTTCCCGCCGGCAGGCTGCACAATCGACGGAGTAGTAGGGATACCCCTCGGCCGGCAGTCTGATTTCTTCCAGCGATTTCGTGCGGCCTCCACACGATGCCGAGTAGAGCGCGGCCACGGGCTCACGCTGATACAGCAGCGCCAGCCCCGCGGTTTCCCGCGCGGCGCTTTCGTCCGAAGCCGGTTCCCGCAGGAATTGGCAGTGCGTGGTGTCGCAGAAATCGAAGCCCGCATGGCGTCCGCGCGTGGCCAGGTAGTAGGAACGCGCGACCACGGCCTGCGCCTTCAGCGCCTCGATCGGCGCGCCCGGCGGGCTCTCGGCGGCGACGACCGACGCGACGGCAGTCTCGATATCGAGCGACACGACGGCTTCCAGCGCGCCGCCGCGCGAGGCGACCTCGAGCGTGCCGCGGAACCGGCGCTCGATGCGCCCCGGCACACTCAGCAGGAAGTTCGCCGCGCCGCCATCGCGGGCTGCGACGCGGGCGCGCCGCGCCGTCACCAACTCGCGGCGCACAAAGCAGTCCACCGAATCGCTCACCCGGCGGAACGCCGCCGATTGCGCGCCTTCCAAATACACCGCGCGCCCGTCGATCTCGACGCGCAGCACTTCGGCCGCGGCGGGTTTCACCACCAGGCGCTGAGGCCGGAACAGCGAGAAAACGCCGACGCGCACGGGTTGGCCGGCGAAAGCCGCGCCCCCGGCAACCAGACTCGCCAGCGCGAAACGCCAGTTCATCGCGGCTCCCGAAACAGGCGCAACAGCTCGCCCGCTTTGCGCGCCGCTTCCGATCCCGGCGCGCCGTGGATGCGGATCAGCAGCGCGAACTCCGGGCTCTTCGCCGGAAACAGAACCATCGCGAAACCGTCGCCCGGCGCGCGCCGGGCGTGTGTGCAAGGCGCCGTGCCGGTCTTGGCCAGCGCGCCGCCGCCGACGGCCCGCGCGGTACCGTGGGCGGCCGAAGCGGCCATGCCATCGAGCACCTGGTCCACGCCGGGCTCGCC
>JAUYBU010000065.1 GCA_030693045.1 Bryobacterales bacterium
ACTTCGGCCACCACGTGGTCCAATGGCAGCACCAGCCGGTCGCCGGCCTGCTCCATCAGCGTCTTCGCCAGTTCGACCTTGTCCTGCTCGACCAGCGATTTGCCGGTCGGGGCGCCCTTGGCCTTCAGAAACGTGTAAGCCATCGCGCCGCCGATCAACCGCTTGTCGACGAACTTCATCAGGTTCTCGATCACCTCGATCTTGTCGGACACCTTGGCGCCGCCGAGAATCGCCACGCACGGCCGGGGCGGATTCTGAGTAGCCATGGTGAGATACTCGAGTTCCTTGTCCATCAGCAGGCCGGCGGCCGATTGCGCAACGAACTTCGTGATGCCCTCCGTCGAGGCGTGCGCGCGGTGCGCCGAGCCGAACGCGTCGTTCACATACACATCGCACATCGCGGCCAACTGCCGGGAGAAGCCGGGATCGTTCTTCTCCTCCTCGGGATGGAAGCGCAGGTTCTCCAGCAGCAGCACTTCGCCCGGGGCGGGCTTCAGGCCCGCGACTTCCGGTCCCACGCAATCGGGCGCCATCTTCACCGGGCGGCCCAGCAGTTCTTCCAGGCGCCTGGCCGCCGGCTTCAAGCTCATGGCCGGGTTCGGCTTGCCCTTGGGCCGGCCCAGGTGGCTGGCCAGGATCAAACCGGCGCCCTGTTCGAGCGCGTACTTGATCGACGGCAGCGACGCCTTGATGCGCTTGTCGGACGTGATTTCCTGTCCGTCCGGCGACAGCGGCACGTTAAAATCGACGCGGATGAAAACGACCTTGTTCTTGAGGTCGAGGTCTTTGATGGAGAGTTTCGGCATAGTTCCTCTTAAATCACTGATGGTATCACGGGGCCGCTCTACTTCTCCCGATCCGGCAGGTTGGAAAGCCGCGGTTTGAGGCCCGCGGACGCCAGTGCGTCCAGCAGCGCGCCCGCCGCCGGGCCGTAAACCGGCGCGCCCACGCGGCATCCTTCCACCGATTCCACCAGGGTTCGAAAGCCGTCCAACACATAGCCGCATTGGAACACTCCGCCGATGTAGGCGACCAGGACCGGCTCGCCGGGCGCGAACAGTTGCGCGCGGACGGCGCCGGCGATCCCGGCGAGATCGCGCGCGGCGTGGTCCAGCAGGCGGCGCGCGACCTGGTCGCCGGCGCGCGCGCATTGGTCCACCAGGCGCGCGAGGGAAGCGATCTCGGGCCGCGTGAACTCGGTGGTGTAGAAGCGGTGGAGCAGGTGGTTGGCGTCAAGCGAGCCGGTGGCTTCGAGCAGCTTCGCGTGCAGTGCGGTCGGCGGTCCCCAGCCTTCCTCCTGGCGCAGCGCGGCGCGCAAGGCCTCGCGCGTGAGGTCGAACCCGCCGCCCTCGTCGCCGAAGAGGTAGCCCCAGCCGCCCGCGCGCGCGGTCCGGCCATTTCGGTCGCGGCCCCAGGAGATTGAGCCGGTGCCCGCGATGGTGATGATGCCGGGCTCCCCCGCCGTGGCGCCGGTCAGCGCGATGGGGGCGTCGGTGGTGAGAATCATGCGGCCGGTGCGCAGCATCTCGCGCAGAAGGGTCACTTTGTCCGCCGGTCCGCCGGAGAATCCGAGGCAGGCGGCCTCGAAGCAAACGCCGGCCGGATCCAGCCCCGCCTGGGCGCAGGCCCCCGCCAGGCACCCGTTAATGGCATTGGTGAACTTAGCGCGGCCTTCGGCGGCGCCGACGTGATTGCACGGCCCGCCGCGCCCGCTGCCCAACACCCGGCCGGTTTCATCGCCGATCATGGCGGTGGTGCTCGACTGTCCGCCATCGACGCCAAGAAAGAGTCTGCTCATCGCGGTCCCCCTATTCGATTCTATAGAGCCGCGCGCCGCCCGCTTCACCGGCAAGCGCAAGTCCCCAGGCGGCGGGCTCGGCAGTCACCGGGATCCAGGCGTGGTCGGCTTCGAACAGGACCAGGTAGCCGACGCCGCGCGCTTTGAACTCCCGCATGGCCGCGCGTTTCAGGCCCGCATTCGGCTTCAGCGCAGCGGTTTCGGGGGCATCCGAGAGCACGCTCCAGCGGCCGTCCGGGTCCTGCGCCTCGACTCTCCACCGCGCCTGGTATTGGTCCGGAACGGTGTCGAGGAACACGGCGTCGGCGGTTTCCACGGCTCCGAAATCCAGTTCCACGAACATTCCGGGCCGGATCGCTTCCCAGCTTCGCCAGCGCGTCACCGGGCTGTTGTCGAAGGCCAACTGAACGTCCCAGGGATTCGGGCGCGCGCGCAGCCGCCAGCCGTCGCCGCGCGCCAATTCCGTGCCGGCGCGAAAGACACGCAGTTCGGTGATGCTCCAAATGTCCGTTCCGGCGGCCGTCTGCGACGCGCGAATCTTCCGCGCCGGCCGCGGCGCAAAGCGAAAGCGCAGCGATTCTTTCGCTGCCAGGTCGGGGAACAGCGCCGAGTAGAAAACGTCGCCCAGCGCTTCTCCCCACGCGGATTGATACAGGACCGGCACGTTGCGCCTGGTGTAGGCTTCGGCCACCGGGGAGAACGCGAACACCGTCCCCTGGGGCGGCACAACTTTCTCGATGATCCGCGCAATCGGATACGCGTTCACCTTGCGCGTAAGGAACTGATCTTCGGGTTCCATGCGGAGCGCGGCCTGGAGCGGGATTTCCGTTATCCGCCAGGCCGCCGGATCGCAGTACTGACCCACCAGGCCGGG
>JAUYBU010000092.1 GCA_030693045.1 Bryobacterales bacterium
ACGGTGGAAGAGGCGCGCGCCGCCAACCTGGTGGTGAAGGGCCCCGGGGAATACGCGGTGGATCTGACGAAACTGGTGCGCGGCAAGTCCGCGGTGGCCGTCGGCATCTCCGGCATGGAGGCCAACCCGGGCGCGACCATCTCCCGGGCGGCGCTGGAAATCGAGTACAGCGGCACGGCGCCGCGGGCCGACGCGGGCGGCGCGGTATTTCAACTTCGCCCCGGCGCCATTCGTCTGGATGGCGGCAAGTCGGCGCTGCCGGACGGCGGCAAGTCCGGCCTGCGCTATTCCTGGACCATCGCGAGGCCCGCGTGGGGCTCGCCCTATCGCGTGGGGGAGAAGATCGGCGATGGCCCCCTGGTCTTGTTCTCGCTCCGCGCGCCCGGCTACTACGTGGTCAAACTGCGGGTGACCAACCCGGCCACCGGCGAATCGGACGAAGACACCGCCGGCGTCGAGACGGCGCTGCGGCCGCATCCGCGCCTGCAGGTGGATGAGGGCATGCTCGCGCAGATCCGCCTACTGCGCAGCGCCAAAGATCCGCTCTGGGAGCGGTTCTACAACCGCCTGAAATCGCGGCCCGCGGCCGGGGGACAGGGAATGCAGGCGAATCTCTGGACCTCTTACCTGCTGGCGCACCTGGTCACCGGCGAGAAGGAACTCTTCGACGCCGCCTGGGCACTGGCGGCGCCCAACATCTACAAGAACGGCAAAGACCGCTCGGGCGGCGTGGTGCGCCTCATCGAAATCTACGGCGGCGACCAGCACAAGGCCGCCTTTCAGGGCGGGCAGTTCGCCGGCCAGATGGCGCTGCTCTACGACTGGGGTTACGCGCGACTGACGCCCGAACAGCGGCAGGACATTATTGGCTGGCTCAACGAGGCGGTGGATTACAACTATCGCTTCAACCGCTCGGCGCAGTCGGTGATGCGCAACGACGGCGCCGCGGTCACCTACGGGCTGGCCGCCGCGGCCTACGCCACGCTGGGCGAAAATCCCGAGGCGGGCAAAGTGCTCGGCTGGTTCCGCGACCAGTGGGACCAGACCCTGGCGGCGCTGGACGTCATCGGCAAGGGCGGCGCTTCCGGTGAAGGAAACGCCTACGGCGCGTCGCCCACCGCAGCGAGCATCATCCGCGCGGCCAACCTGGTCTACTACGCTTCCGGCGAAGATCTTTTTCTCAGTCACGCCTTCTTCCGGCAGAAGCTGCTGTTTGACGCCTTCGCCGCCTACCCCGGCCACATCGGCGGGCCGGACGCGGTGGTGCGCTATCCGGACCGGCCCATCGTCGAGCAGGCCTCCATCGGCGGCGACGGCCGGCGCGCGGCCTCCTGGCACAGCGCGGCGCTGCGGCCCAACGGCCTGATTCTCTCGCGCCGGTTTCGGGACACGCCAGAGGCTGAGATCTGGAATTGGGTGTACCGGCAACCAGCCGTGGACGGACTTGGCGACCCCGGCGACCCGGTTGCCGAACTGCTGTCCTACAGTCCGCGGCCGCGGCTGGTGAAGCCGTCGAAACTATCGTTCTTCGACCCCAGCATGGGGTTCGTCTACATCCGCTCGGACTGGGATTCGCCCGACGCCACCTGGATCGCCTTCTGGGCCGGGCCGCACATCGACACTCACCAGCACCTGGATCAGGGCGCCTTCGCCATCTTCAAGCGCCGCGACCTGGCGCCCAAGACCGGCCACTACGACACCACCATCCGGTCCTCGCACGGTCTGGGCTGGTACACCCGCACGGTCAGCGCCAATGCTCTGCTGATCGGCGACCCCGCGGAGATTTTCCGCGGCTTCAATGCCGGCTGGGGCTGCGACGGCCAGGGCAATGGCCCGAAACTCCCCGCGCCCGGCGGCGGCGACGAGATCTGCCCGCCCAACGACGGCGGCCAGCGCACCATGACACCACTATCGCTGGCTTCGCAGAACGCGGAGATGTTCGAGACCTACCGCGATGTTTTCGACACCGCGCGAGTGGTCTCGTTCCAGGACGACGGCAAGGCGGTCACGGTGGTGGCCGACATTACAAATGCCTACAACAACCCGCGGTTTTCCAGCGCCGGGAACAAGCCCAAGGTGGCCCGGGTGTGGCGGCGGCTGGTGTACCTGCGCGGCGCCGACATCCTGCTGGTGGGCGACACGGTCGAGAGCACTAACCCGGCGTTCGAGAAGAAGTGGCTGCTGCACGCGCTGGATCGCATCGAGACCGGCGGCGCTGCGGATGAAGCGCGCGTCGTAGTGGACGACACGGACCGTTCGGACAAGTATCAGACCACCTTCGATTTGCGCAAGGGCTACGCAACGCTGCTCGTGAAAACGCTCTTCCCAGCGCAATTCCGCTATCGCAAGATCGGCGGGCGCGAGCCGGCCGACACTCCGCACCCCGACCTGTACGTGCCCGGCAAGAACGCCGGACATCTCCACCGGCACGTGAAAGATTTCTGGGTGAAGGATTTCAGCGAGGGCGTAATTCCGAATCACAAGTCGGTGAACTGGGCGCCGGAAGCGCCACTGGAGATCGCGGCCAGGGACTACATCCCGGTCTACGGCCCCGGTTACGGCCGTTGGCGCCTGGAAGTGGAACCCGCGACGCCGGCGAAAACCGATTTCTTTCTTAACCTGCTGAAGCCGTCGCTCGACCCCAACGCGAAGCTTCCCGTCATCCGCAAGAAGGAAACGGCGGACAGTTTCGGCGCCGAGATCGACTCCGGCGGCAACAGGTACACGATCATGTTCGGCAAGGATTCTTTGGACCGCCCGCGCATTGAAATTTCGGCGGCCCGGTAGGAGCTCTCATGTCTCCAAAGTCAATATTGATTCTCTCGCTGGTGTGCGCGGGCACGATGTGCGCGCAGACCGGTACCGGCAATATTCAAGGCACCGTCAAGGACGCTACGGGTGCGGTTGTGCCCGGCGCAAAAGTAACCGTCACCCACAAGGAGACGGCGCGGCAGTACAACACCGTCTCCAACAACGTCGGGTTTTACCTGGTCCCATCCGTGCAAATGGGGTCGTACGGCATCGCTGTCGAGAGTGCCGGAATGGAAACCTGGAAGGGCGATTTCAATTTGCAAACCGGCCAGACGGCGGAAATCGACGCGGTGCTGAAACTCGGGACGACGGCCACCGAGATCACGGTGGCGGGCGACGTTTCCCCGCTGGTCACCACCACCAGCGCCACCCTGAGCAACGTGGTTGAGCGCACCCGCATCGAGCAGTTGCCGCTGAGCGGACGATTCTTCCAGTCGCTGGTGGCAGCCACCACGCCGGGCATCGAGGGCGCCGCGGCGGCTCCGCTGCTGTGGGGCCTGCGCTGGGCGACGGAGTTCATGCAGGACGGCGCGGTGCTCGCCAACCGCGTAACGGGCGAGATCATGGGGCGTCCGCCGGGGCTGGATACGGTGCAGGAGTTTCGCGCCGAAACCAACAATTCCTCGGCCAAGATGAACCGCCCCGGCAGCGTGATCGTCAACACCCGGGCAGGCACCAACCGGTTTCACGGCGCGGCCTTCGAGACCGCCAAGAACAACGGTTTCGGTCTCGCCCGCCGGCGCGAGGACTACTATCTGAAGCCGCCGCACCTGGTGCGCAATGAGTTCGGCGTTAGCGGGGGCGGCCCGGTCTGGCTGCCCAAGATCTACAACGGGAAGAATAAAACGTTCTTCTTCGTTGCCTTCGAAGCTTTCCGCAGCATCACCTCGCCCACCATCAGCACCAGCATGCCGACCCTGCCCATGCGGGAAGGCGATTTCAGCGGCTTGATCGACGGGCAGGGACGCACCACCACGCTCTACGATCCCTGGACCACGAATGCCCAATGGAGCCGGCAGCCGTTCCCCAACAACCGGATCCCGGTGAGCCGCCGCAGCCCGCTGGCCGCTTACATCTACCAGGTGACGCCGGCGCCCACGCTGCCGGCGGTGAACCCGATGGTCGCCGACAACTGGTTCGCACCGGGGCTCAACAACCGCATCGAACACACCGTCACTTCGCGTTTCGATCACCGGCTGTCGGATCGCGACCAGTTGTTCTTCCGCTACTCGCACGGCATTCGCGAGGGTACGCTGCAGCAGGGCGCCGGGCCCATCACGCTGGACAAACTGGCCAACGGCAACATGCAGAATTTCACCGACGACAGCGGCGTGGTCTCCTGGACCCACACCTTCTCGCCCACCTTCTTCGGCGAAACCCTGTTCAACGCCGCCAGCGAAGACAATATCCTGTTCCCCATCGGCCAGAGCGTCAACGTGGCCGACAAGTTGGGGCTCCCCAATCCATTTCACGAGAATGCGTTCCCGCAGCTCACCAGCGTCGGCTTCAACATGACGTACCGGCCGGGCATCAATGCGCGCAACTACATCATCCGGGTCTACAACGCCGACGAAAACCTGACTAAAATCAGCGGCCGGCACGAAATCCAGTTCGGCGGCCGATTCCGCTATGAAACGCTCAACTCACTTCCGGATCAGCAGCAGGTGATGGGCGCGCACGCTTTCGGCAGCCTGGCGACGGCGTTGTACGATCCGACTTCCGGCAATACCCTGGCGGCGCTGCCGCGCACCGGGCACGATGCCGCCAACCTGTTCCTGGGCGTGGCCGGCACTTACTCGGCGCAGTTTGTGCGCAAGTGGTACCGGAACACGAACCGCGAGTATGCGCTGTATTTCCAGGACAATTTTAAGGTGAACTCCCGGCTGACGCTGAACTTCGGCGTGCGCTGGGAGTTCTATCCGTTCATCCGCGAGAAGAACAATGTGCTGACCGGCTTCAACGAAAAGACCAAGGCGGTGGTCAACGGCGCGCCCCTGGAAACCATGTACAAAGTGAGCGCTACCATGCCCGCCATCGTCGACGCCTTTACCCAGATCGGGGTGAAGTTCGAGAGCCCCCAGCAGGCTGGCCTTCCCAGCCGCCTGGTCAACGGCAACCCGCACGATTTCGGGCCGCGCGCCGGCTTCGCCTACAAGCTGAGCGCGGGCAAGCGCCCGCTGGTGCTGCGCGGCGGCTATGCGCTGTTCGGCCACCCCATGCCGACGTTTCAGTTCGACCAGCGCATGAGAGCCAATCCGCCCACCACCGCGCAGTTCAGCCGAATGCTCAACGCCGCCACGCAAAGCCCGGACGGGCTGCGCAACTACGGCCTGCGTTCGGTGCCCACCGTGGTGGCCGGCGTGAACAGCAAGGACGTGATCGACCTCAGCCAGCCCGGCGGCATCGACCGTGGCAACTTGAGCGTCGTGTATTTCGACGTCAACCAGCCCACCAGCCGCGCTCACCAGTGGAACCTGACCTTCGAGCGCGAGTTCATGGACAGCAACGTGCTGCGCTTCGGTTACGTGGGCACGCACGGCGCCAGGCTGGGCCAATACTACTCTTACAACGAGGGCCCCAACTCTTTCATCTGGTACACCACCACCGGGCTGCCGCTGCCTACCGGTGTGTATGCGGGCGTCGCCAACCGCCCCTTCGAAAACACGGTCCTGGGCAGTATCGAGCGCTACCAGAAGACCGGCTGGTCGAACGCCAACGCCTTCCAGGCCGAGGTGCAGCGCCGCTACGCCAAGGGCTATGCGTTCCAGTTGTTCTATACCATGACCAATGCGTTCCGCGCGGGAGGCAGGGGCTGGCAGGACGACATCATTCCCACCACCAGCGTGTTTCTGCCGGGCGCCGTGCCTGAGGACATCGACGCGCGCAACCGCTTCCTGAACTACCGGCGGGATACCGACGTCGCCAAGCACCGCATGCGCTGGAACTGGATTGTCGATCTGCCCTTCGGCCGCGGCAAGCGGTTCGGCGCCAACGCCGGCGGGCTGGCGGACCGCGTGATCGGCGGCTGGCAACTGGCCGGCAACGGCAACCTGAACAGCCGCTACTTTACCTTGCCAGCCAATAACTACAACGTGGGCAAGGTCGAAATCTACGGCAAGCAGTACGCAATTCAGGACTGCCGCAGCGGCGTTTGCTACGACGGGTACCTCTACTGGAACGGCTACATCCCGGCCAATCGCATCAACAGCACCGACCCCAGAACCGGAAAGCCGAACGGGGTGATGGGCGTGCCATCCAATTACGTTCCATCCAACCGCCCGTTCATCCCCACGCCGGCCGACGGCGGCAACCCCGCCGACCCGCTCTACCAGTACTACGAGAGCAACAACGTCATGGTCCCGTTGAAGAACGGGACCATGCAGCGCATCGCCTTCAACCCCAACCTGAACCCGTGGCGGAACCAGTTCGTGCTCGGGCCGAAGACCTGGAACCTGAGCGCCTCGCTGTTCAAGGCCGTGCGCATCAACGAGCAATTCACGCTGCGCATCAACATGGATTTCTTCAACGTGCTGAACATGCCGGGCACCACCATGCCGGCGGGTGACGGGATACTCTCCAACCAGTTATCCAACAACGAGCCGCGCAATCTGCAATTGACCCTGCGCCTGCAGTGGTGAGGACTGGTCATGAAACAACCGTGCCGCCCGCTCCCCCGCCCCGCCCCGAGGGCGCCCGGCACCCGGTCGCGGCTCAGAATCGTTTCCGAGCCGCGACCGTCAGGGAGCGGGCGCATTGCGGAACCCGAGGCTGCCTGATAGGCTGGAACTCGGTTCTCTCAAGAATTCTTGAAAGGATGGGACTATGAGCGGAACGGGAAGAAGGGATTTTCTGGCGGGTTCGGTGGCGGCCTTGCACTCGTCGCTGCGCGCGGCGGCGGCGCCGGAGATCCGGACCGCGTTTATTGGCGTCGGCAAACGGGGAACCAGCCTGGTCGAGCAGGTGCTGGAACAGGCGAACGTGAAGATCACGAACATCTGCGACACGGACCCGGCGGCGCGCGACGCGGCCGCGAGCCTGGCGAAGCGGGATAATCCGCGGCTGCTGACCGACTATCGCAAACTTCTCGACTTCAAGGATTTCGAAGCCGTGTTTATCGCCACGCCGTGCTATCTGCACGCCGAGATGACCGCGGCGTGCCAGGAGGCGGGCAAGTATGTGTATTGCGAGAAGCCGCTGAGCATCACG
>JAUYBU010000163.1 GCA_030693045.1 Bryobacterales bacterium
AGCGGAGAACCTCAAACCGGGACAGGCTCGCCAGATAGATGAGAGGAGTGCTGTCGGCGACGACTGTCACGACCCGCTTCCCGGTCGCGCCGAGCGGGACAAATCGCGCAGGTCCCTTTCGAGTTCCTCGTCGGTGTAAGCGACGAACGGCGCTCCATGCCGGCGCAACAAATCGAGAAACTCAAGGCGCGTCAGGCCGAGCAAACGCGCGGCCAGACCGCCGCTGATGCGACCGTCGCGGAACAGACGCAGTGCCGTCTCCTGCTTGGCGGCAGCCAACAGTTCCGCTTCCAAGGCCGGATCCAGGGAGGTGTCCGCAATCTCCCACACGAAGTTCAGCGTGGTTCCCATCTGCCCGCTCCCAAGTCTCCCGCTCCGACCCTATGATAGCAACTCGCGCGGGTCGTCGATCCAGTAGTCCGGCGTCGAGCGCGCCAGCTCCGCCGGATCGCCGTAGCCGTAACGGACCGCGCATGTTTTGACGCCCGCGCGGCGGCCGGCCTGGATGTCGGAGGGCGCGTCGCCCACCAGCAGGCACTCCTCGGGCCGCGCTCCCAGTCCGGCCAGGGCCGTGAAGATCACGTCCGGCGCGGGCTTGGCCGGAAAGCCGTCGGTCCCCTGCAAGTGGTCGAAGTACTGCGCCAGGCCGAACTGCGTGAGCACCTCTTCCACCATCCATGTGCGCTTGGTGGTGGCGGTGGACTTGCGGCCTCCCAGCGCTTCCAGCGTCTCCCTCACGCCCGGATAAACGCGCGTGGAATGGTGTTTTCGCTGAGGGTAGATGCGGCGGTAGGTCTCCACCAGATCGTCGATCCGGCCGGCCGAATAGTCCGGAAACAGGTCCGCGTAAAGGTCCACCAGGTGCAGCCCGATGTAGCCCCGCAGGAAGTCCTCACTGATCGAAGCGTGCGCAGAACCGGCCAACGTGTCGCGCACCGCGCCGCAGATATCCTCGGCCGAATCCAGCAGCGTGCCGTCGACGTCGAACAGGTAAATGGGAAACTGGGGGATCACGCCGGCTGCGGCCGCTCCCCTTCGATCAAGCCCGGCACGCGACGGCCGCCTTCGGGCCGGATCACCTGCTGCGAGCCCTGGTCGTCGGATTCGGCGCGCTGGGCGGCGGCAGCCGCGGAGGCGCCCTCGATCAGCGCCATGACTTCGGCGCCGTCGAGCACCTCCCGTTCGAGCAGCGTCTCGGCAATGCGCACCAGCGCGCCGGCGTGATCGGCGATAATCTTGCTTGCGCGAAGGTAGGCGTCTTCAACCAGCGCGCGCACCTGCTCGTCGATCTTGATCGCGGTCGCTTCGCTGTAATCCCGGTGCTGCGCGATCTCCCGGCCCAGGAAGATCTGCTCTTCCTTCTTGCCGAAGCTGAGCGGGCCCAACTGGCTCATGCCCCACTCGCAAACCATCTTGCGGGCCAGTTCGGTAGCGCGCTCGATGTCGTTGCCCGCCCCGGTGGTGAGGTGGTGTATGTGCTTCTCTTCCGCGATGCGCCCGGCCATCAGGATGGTGAGCTGAGTCTCCAGGTAGTCCTTGCTGTAGGAGTGCTTGTCGTCGATCGGCAACTGCATGGTGACGCCCAGCGCCATGCCGCGCGGGATAATGGTCACCTTATGAAGCGGGTCCGCGTTGGGCAGCAGCGCGGCCACCAGGGCGTGCCCGGCCTCGTGGAAGGCGGTGTTGCGCTTCTCGGCGTCGCTGATGATGAGCGATTTGCGCTCCACCCCCATCATCACCTTGTCCTTCGCCAGTTCGAAATCGGCGTGCGCCACCACCTTGCGGTTCTGGCGTGCGGCGATCAGCGCCGATTCGTTGACCAGGTTGGCCAGGTCGGCGCCCGCGAAGCCCGGCGTTCCCCGCGCCACCACCGAAAGATCCACATCGTCCGACAGCGGAACTTTCTTGGTGTGTACGCGCAGAATCATCTCCCGGCCCTTGACGTCGGGACGGCCCACCACCACCCGCCGGTCGAAGCGGCCCGGCCGAAGCAGCGCCGGGTCCAGAACGTCCGGCCGGTTGGTGGCCGCCACCAGGATGACCCCTTCGTTGGATTCGAACCCGTCCATCTCCACCAACAACTGGTTGAGCGTCTGCTCGCGCTCGTCGTGCCCGCCACCCAAACCGGCGCCGCGATGCCGGCCCACCGCGTCGATTTCGTCGATGAAAACGATGCACGGCGCGTTCTTCTTGCCCTGCTCGAACAGGTCGCGAACCCGGCTGGCGCCCACGCCCACGAACATCTCGACGAAGTCGGAACCCGAGATCGAGAAGAACGGGACGTTGGCCTCGCCGGCGATGGCCCGCGCCAGCAGCGTCTTGCCCGTGCCCGGAGGCCCAATCAGCAGAACCCCCTTCGGAATCCGGCCGCCCAACTTCTGGAACTTCTGCGGCTCCCTCAGGAACTCGATAATCTCCTGCAGTTCCTCCTTCGCCTCCTCCACCCCCGCGACGTCCTTAAACGACACCTTCTTCTGCTGGGACGAATGCAGGCGCGCACGGCTCTTGCCGAAGCTCATGGCTTTGTTGCCGCCCGACTGCATCTGGCGCATCATGAAGATCCAGAACGCCAGCAACAGGATGAACGGGATCGCGTTGACCAGCAGCGACACCCAGTTGCCCGAGCCGGTTTCCTTGATCTCCACATTGACGCCCTTGTCCCGCAGCGCCTTGTAAAGGTCGGGGTAGTTGACCGGAACCAGGGTCTTGAGGCCGGCCGGTTCATCCCGGTAGGTTCCGCGGACTTCGCTGCCGGCGATGCTCACCTGCTTCACCTTGCCGGACTCCACCGCGTCCATGAATTGCGAAAAGGTCAGCGGCTGCTCCACCTTGGTCTTTCCGGTCTTCACCACCACCCACACCAGGACCGCCACACAAATCAGCACCACCCAAAAGACCGCGGTCTTGACATTCGAAGAGTTCATTCCGTTTCCCTGCTGCCGTGGAGATTGATTGTCCCCTATATCTATCGTCATTTATTGAGACGATATTAGCAAGCGGCCCGTTTCGGAAAACCCGGGGCCGAACTCGGCCGCCCACACGATTCGGCCGTCCGCCGTCAGCACCGGCCACGCGCCGCGCCTCCACAGCGGGATGCGCGCGTCCTGAAACATTTCCTTGATTTTGCGCGCGCGCGAGGCGCCGGCCGGCCGGTAGGCGTCCCCCGGCCGCCAGTTGCGCAGTTCGAGAGGCGCGCCGATCTCGCCCGAAATCTCCACTTCCCCGCCTGGAAAGGCGTAGCGGCCCGGCGCTGAAATCGCAATCGCGAATTCCGGCCGCGAGCGCGATCCCGCGGGCGTCAGGCGCAACCATTGGAACGACCGCATTACGTCTACGCCCGGAGCCTGCACCCGCCCGTGCCCGCCGGCTCTCCCCGACAGCCCGAGAATCGCCTCGACGTGCCGGACGTCGATGGACCGCAGGTCGCCCTTCACCGTCTCGATGGCCCTGCGAATCAGCCGCCGCGCCACGGCGGGCGCCAGCGCGCCCAGCCGGCCGCCGTCCATCACCACCTCCGGCGGCGAGTAAGTGAAGACCTCCCCGGCCAGCCGGTCTACTTCCCCGCGCCAGTACTCCTCTTCGTCGGCGGCAACCCGCGCCACGCCCGCCAGCGTTTCCCCCAGCGCCGGATTCCACTCCCCCGCCAGCGCCGGCAAAAGCTGGTGGCGGATGCGATTGCGGCGGAAGCGCAGGTCGCGGTTCGAGGAATCCTCCCGCCATCCAATACCTTTGCTGCGCAGGTATTCCTCCACCTCCGCCCGCGTCGCCCCCAACAGCGGCCGCACCAGGCCCTCCCGCGTCACCGGCCGCATGCCGGCCAGACCGGCGGTCCCCGACCCGCGCAGGAAGCGATAGAGCACCGTCTCGGCCTGATCGTCCCGGGTGTGGCCCAAAGCCACGCGCTGAACCCGCCCGGCCGAGATGGCCTCCAAGAAGAAATCGCGCCTGGCGCGGCGGGCGGCCTGCTCCAGGTTGTCCGCCGCCAGGCCGACATCCAATTCGCGGAGTTCGAAGGGCAGCCCCAGCCGCGCCGCCAGCCCCGCCACGAAGCCCGCGTCTTCCCGCGACTCCTCGCCGCGCAGCCTGTGATCCAGATGCAGCACCCGCAGCTTCAGCGCCCACCGCGGCGCCAGTTCCGCCAAAACGTGCAGCAGACACACCGAGTCCGCGCCGCCCGACACCGCCACGCCAACCGGCATGCCGGGAGCGAACATGTTGTGCCTGGAGATGAACCCCGCAACGCGCTCACTCAGGCCTGTATCCGGGGCTTTCATTCTCGGGCCTTGAGGCTACGAACCGGACGGCTGCTCCGATCCCATGAAGGATCTCCCGGGCAACCCGCGGGCCAGCCTTTTCGAGAGTACATGGCGTTTCATTCGGCCTTGATTCGCTCCATTTGATCGATCTCCACGTCGAGGCGGGCGAAAACAGCCTCTCCATCCACGCCTTCGCCTCGGCGGAGCGAATCAATCCCCTCTCGAATCTTCTGGCGCAGTTCCTGGCGGCGCAGAGCCGGATCGCGGTCGCGTTCCTCGAGTAGCCGAGGGGCCTCGCGCACCACCTCGCTCGCGGAGTTGTAGCGCCCGGTCTTGACTTTGCCGTTCATCGCTGCCTCCTCGGACGAAATGCCGCCTACGCCGACAATAGCTTCCTCAGCGAAGGTTGTCAATGATTGACAACCGCGCTACGCAATCCCCCGGACAAGCTGAAGCACACGTCCCACAACCGCCGCCGGCGAGCCCGCGCAACCCATGCCCGAATCGAACATGTTGTAAAATGAGATGACTTCGGCAACGCCTCCGACCAAGGCCGCTTCGATACCTCCGCAATCATTAGTAAGTCTCGAAGGCCGGCGGCGCTGAGGGTTCGCCGAACCAAGGAGCATTCGCATGGAACCAAAAGGCGACATCGCATTGATCGGCCTGGCCGTCATGGGCCAGAACCTGAGCCTGAACATGAACGACCACGGCTACACGGTGGTGGCTCACAACCGCACCGTTTCCAAGGTGGACGATTTTCTGAACGGCGCGGCCAAGGGACGCGATACCATCCTGGGCGCGAAGTCGATCGAGGAGGTTTTCAGCCTGCTGAAGCGGCCCCGCAAGGTGATGCTGATGGTCAAGGCCGGCAAGGCGGTGGACGACTTCATCGAGCTGCTGCTGCCCCACATGCTGCCGGGCGACCTGGTCATCGACGGCGGCAACTCCAATTTCCAGGACACCATCCGCCGCACCAAGTACCTCGAAAGCAAGGGCTTTCTCTATGTCGGCACGGGCGTCTCGGGCGGCGAGGAAGGCGCGCGGACCGGCCCCTCCATCATGCCCGGCGGCAGCCACAAGGCCTGGCCCCTGGTCAAGGACATCTTCCAGGCCATCTGCGCTAAAACGCCCGCCGGCGAGCCCTGCTGCGACTGGATCGGCGAGGGCGGCGCGGGCCACTTCGTCAAAATGGTGCACAACGGCATCGAGTACGGCGACATGCAGCTCATCTGCGAGGCCTACCAGTTGATGAAGGAAGGCGCCGGTATGTCCAACCAGGAAATGCACGAAACCTTCGCCGCCTGGAACAAGGGCGAGCTCGACAGCTACCTCATCGAAATCACTCGCGACATCCTGGGCTACCGGGACAGCAGCGGCGAGTACGTGGTCGATAAGATTCTGGACAAGGCCGGCCAGAAGGGCACCGGCAAGTGGACCGTGATCGCGTCGCTGGACGCCGGAACCCCCCTGACCCTGGTCACCGAGGCCGTGCTGGCGCGCAGTTTGAGCGCCCTGAAGGACGCGCGCGTGGCCGCCTCCAAAGTGCTCTCCGGACCCCAGGCCAAGTTCACCGGCGACCGGCAGGCGTTCGTCGAGGACATCCGCCGCGCCCTGCTGGCATCCAAGATCGTCAGCTACGCCCAAGGCTTCATGCTCATGCGCGAGGCTTCCAAGGAGTACAAGTGGGACCTCAACTTCGGCAACGTGGCGATGGTCTGGCGCGGCGGCTGCATCATCCGCTCGGTCTTCCTGGGCAAGATCAAGGAAGCCTTCGACAAGAACCCGAACCTGGACAACCTGCTGCTGGACGATTACTTCCGCGGCGTGGTCGAGAATTGCCAGGCCGCCTGGCGGCGCGCGGTGATCCGGGCCGTCGAGATGGGTATCCCGGTCCCGGCGTTCACCACCGCCCTCTCGTTCTTCGACGGCTACCGCAGCCATAGGCTGCCAGCCAATCTTCTCCAGGCCCAGCGCGATTACTTCGGCGCTCACACTTACGAGCGCGTCGACCAGCCGCGCGGCCAGTGGTTCCACACCAACTGGACCGGCAAGGGCGGCGACGTCTCGGCCAGCACGTACACAGCGTAGAACGGCTCCGCTCCCTGACGGTCGCGGCTCGGATCCCGTTTCTGAGCCGCGACCGTCAGTGAGCGGTCAACGAACAATATGTCAACCGATATTCAAACCCGTGCCGAGCGCGTGAAATTGCTGTTGATGGACGTCGACGGCGTCATGACCGACTCCAAGCTCTATAACGTCCCCGGCCCCGACGGCGCCATCTTCGAGACCAAGGCCTTCGAGGCGCAGGACGGCATCGCGCTTCAGTGGCTGAGTTGGAACGGCATCCGCACCGGCCTGATCAGCGGCCGCGTTTCACCCGCCACCGAAGAGCGCGCCCGCCAGTGCAAGTTCGCTTACATCTACCAGGGTCACATCGAGAAGATCCCCATTCTGGAGCAGATCATGGCCGATTGCGGGCTCACCTCCGCCCAGGTCGCCTACATCGGCGACGATCTGACCGACGCCGTGGTCATGCGCCGCGTCGGCCTGGCCATCGCCACCGCCAACGCGCGCCCCGAGGTCAAGCGCATCGCGCATTACGTGACCGAGCACGCGGGCGGCCAGGGCGCCGTGCGCGACGTCTGCGAGCTGCTGCTCAAGGCCCAGGGCTACTGGCAGGCATTGCTCAAGAAGTACGAACTCGAGTAAGAATTGTTCATCCGCGTTCATCCGCGGCCAGCAGTTTGTCACAAGGAGGTGTGAAATGGCGGATACGGTTTCACGCAGGGGATTCGTGGGAGCGGTGTTGCCCCTGACGGCATCGTCCTATAGCCGGATCGCCGGCGCAAACGATCGCATACAAGTAGGCCAGATCGGATGCGGTCACCGGGCGTCGGGCCACCGGCGCATGCTGAAGCTGTCCATGGGTACCGACCCCAACTTCGATCTGCGCGGCGTGTGCGACATCTGGTCGGTGAACCGGGAGAAGGCGGCCGACGACGCCGGGGAACTTTTCGGCAGGCGGCCAAAGACCTACAAATACTCCGAGGAGATGCTGGCGGATCGGGAACTGGACGCCGTGATGATCGGCACCGGAGACCACCAGCACGCCAGGATCCTGGCCGAGGTGGTGCGGGCCGGCAAAGACTGCTACTGCGAGAAGCCGATGGCCAATACCCTCGAAGACGCCAAGCTGGCGCGAGATACTGTGCTGGGGAGCAAGCAGGTAGTGCAGATGGGCTCGCAGTGGCTCAGTTGCCCGTACCAGCAGGCGGTGCGGGAGATGATCCGAAGCGGGAAACTTGGCAAGATCGTCGCGATCAGCCAGAGCTGGAATTTCAACGGGCCGCGCTGGGACGTCCCGAAGGACCCGAACATTCTGACCATTCGCGAGGCGGATACGGACTGGAACCGTTGGCTATTGGGGCGGCCGCGGCGGCCGTTCGACCCGCGGGTCTACTTCGAGTTCCGCATCTTCAAGGATTTCTCCGGAGGCCTTACGGACCAGTGGTTCAGCCACGGCTCGGGGCTGGTGCACTTCTACCTGGACACGTTCATTCCGGACGACATCGTGGCCAACGGCGGCATCTTCGCCTGGCATGACGTGCGCGAGAATCCGGATACTTTCTCGTGCCTGTCCACGTTCGCCGCGAAAGAGGTTCTGTACACCTACAGCACCACTTTCGGGAACGCATACGGCGATCACAGCATCATCCGCGGGACGCGCGGCACGCTGTATTCGCCGGGCGGCGAAGGAAGTCCTCAGTGGTGGTTCGTCCCCGAGACCAGAAGCGGCTGGCGCTCGAACACGGTTTTCGATTTGAAGGCGGGCAAGCCGAAGCCTCAACTGGTCACCGTCCCGGGGCTCACGGAAACGCCGCCGGTGGAGCAAGGCGACGACCTCAAGTACCACACCGACGATTGGTTCCGCTCGATGCGCAGCCGGGGGACTCCGAACGGGAACATCCAGACCGGGTTCGCGCACGCGGTGGCGGTGGTGATGGCCACCCGCGGCTACCGCGAAGGCAAGAAGCTGTACTGGGACCGGAAAAACGAGCGGATCGTGGACCGGCTGGCCTGACATCCGCGACGTCAGGGGTGGCGCATCGCGCCATGGCGCCGGCTGTCCCCGCAATGCCGGCCTCAGTACGGGCTGATCGAGTGCAGCGCCAGTTCCGGCGCGTCGCGGCCCAGGATCTTCTTGACCTCTTCCCGCAACGGGCCCGCGGCCTTGGCGAAGATCATCTTGTAGGCCGCGCAGAAGTAGTCCAGGTCCTCGAAACGGCGGTGACGGGCGTGGCGGAATTTGGGGCATCCGCCGCGACAGATCCCCTGATACTCGCAAACCTGGCACTCGGGGCGGGCCAGCGTCTTCTTGGACGCGAAGTTGAAGCGGCGCTGGCGGCGCGCGAGTTCGGGCCAGGAGTCGAGAGTGAGGTTGCCGATTTTCCAATCCTTTTCGACGAAGAAGTCGCAGGGGTAGATGTCGCCGTTGTATTCCACCACCACGTAGCTGTCGCAGGTCTCGTGCATCGTGCAACTGCCCGGCCTCTGCCCGGCCAGCCCTTCGGCCAGGTTGTCGTAGAAGCGGATGCGCATCTTCCGCCGGTCGGGCCACCACAGGTCGAAAATCTCGCACAGAAATCGGCCGTACTGCTGCGGGGTGATGGTGAACGGCATGGGGCTGCCGTCCTCGAAGAACTCCGAGATGGGGATGAACTGGACGTTGTCGACGCCGATCCCCTTGAAGAACTTGTATAACTCGCGCGGCTTTTCGACGTTCGCATTGTTCAGCACGCACAGGATGTTGAAGTCGACCTTCTCCCGCTGGAGGATCTCGACCGACTCCATGACCCGCTTCCAGGTCGGCTGGCGGCCCTTGTTGAGACGGTACAGGTCGTGGATTTCGGCGGGGCCGTCCATCGATACGCCCAGCAGCCAGTGGTAGGCGTGAAACAGTTGGGCCCAGTCCCGGTCGACCAGGATGGCGTTGGTTTGCAGCGCGTTGCTGACGTTCTGGCCGTCGCGCCCGTACTCTTTCTGCAACTCGATCAGTTTCTGGTAGAACTTCAACCCGGCCAGCATCGGTTCGCCCCCCTGAAAGGCGAACACGCTGTTCGGGTAGGAGTAGAACATGAACTTGTCGACCAGCCGCTCCAGAGTCTCCAGGCTCATCAGGCGCGCCGGCAGCGATGCATACGGGTCGGCGTCGCGGTCCAGGTAAAAACAGTACTCGCAATCCAGGTTGCAGACCGCCGAAGCGGGTTTAATCAGTAGCGAAGTGATGCGCGGTGTCGTTCCCAGCGCCGGACTCAATCCCATCCCCAGGTCTGGAACCGGCATCGAATTGCTATTGCCCATGACCTATTTTAGCAGGCGGTGGGACAAGCCTCAGCTTGTCCGGCCGGCCCGGCGCGCGAACTCCGCTTAGCCCCCAGTGGTTTGGGCGGTATACTGGAGGAGAGAGCGTCTGGGAGGCGTGAGGGTTCCGATGAGCCAACGGTCGAAAGTGACAAACATACTCAGCCTGCTGCTGGTGGCTGCGGGCATCGCCAGATGCGGGCAGACCGCCCCGGCGCCGGCCCAGAACGCGGACCGCGCCGCCGCCTACTACCACTTTTCCCTCGGGCATCTCTACTCGGAACTGGCCGGCGCCTATGGCAACAAGGGCGACTATTTGAACAAGGCCATCGAGAACTACCGGCTCGCGCTCAAGGCCGACCCGGGCGCGACGTTCCTCGCGGACGAACTTTCGGATCTCTATATTCAGGCCGGACAGACCCGCACGGCGGTGCTGGAAGCCGAGGAAGCGATCCGTCAGAATCCGGACGATCTGACCGCCCGGCGTATTCTGGGCCGCATCTACACCCGGATGATCGGCGACCCGCAGCAGCGGAAGATCAACGAGGATATGGTGAAGCGGGCCATCGAACAGTACCGGAAGGTAGCCGAAAAGGAGCCGGCCGACCTGGACACCTGGCTGATGCTGGGCCGCCTGTACAAGGTCGCGCAGAATTCGGTGGATGCCGAGAAGGCATACCGGAAGGCCCTCGAATTGGACCCCAATAACGAAGACGCGATGACCGGGCTGGCGATGGTTTACGCCGACCTGGGAGACAACAAGAGCGCCAGCGAGATGTTGCGCAAGGTGGCCGACAAGAGCCCCGGCATGCGCACGCTGACGGCGCTCGCCGGGACCTACGAGCAGATGCGCGAATACGCCCTGGCGGCCGAGACTCTCAAGAAGGCCCTGGAGTTCTCGCCCGGTTCGAATCCGGAACTGACGCGCGCGCTGGCCCAGAACCTGATGCTGGCCGAACGCTACGACGAGGCGCTGAAGGTCTACCAGGATCTGATCGCCGAGGATCCCAAAGACGCCCAGAGCCAGCTTCGAGTGTCGCAGATCTACCGCCAGAAGAACGATTTCGCCAAGGCTCGCGAGGCCAGCCGCAAGGCGCTCGAAATCGATCCCGACAACCTGGAAGCTCGCTTCAACGACGTCAATTTGTTCGAGGCCGAGGGCAAGATCGCCGAAGCCCTTACGCTCCTCAAGGACATGCTCGGCTCCACTCGGAAGCAGTCCTACAGCACCGGCGAAAAGGCCAACCGAGTGGCCCTTTTGGAACGGCTGGGGGTGATGTACCGCTCCAACGAACGGCCTCAGGAAGCGGTGGCGGCGTTCCGCGAGATTGGCGAGTTGGATGCCACGCTGAGTCCCCGCGTCGCCGCGCAGGTGATCGAGACCTACCGCGCCGCCAAGGATTACGCCAAGGCGGAACGGGAGGCGGAGGAAGCGGCGAAGAAGCATCCCGACGACCGGACGCTGCGGATGGTGCGCGCCTCGGTGCTGGCCGAGACCGGCAAGCCCGCCCAGGCGGTGGAGGAACTGAAAACGCTGCTGGACGGAAAGTCCGATCGCGAGATTCAACTCTCTATCGCGCAGGCGCACGAGAAGGCCAAGAACTACCCCGAAATGGCCAAGGCGCTGGATGCCGCCGAAAAACTCTCCGAGTCCAACGACGAGCGGGAGACCGTGCTGTTCATGCGCGGAGCGATGTACGAGAAGCTCAAGCAGTGGGACGCCGCCGAGACCGAGTTCCGCAAGACGCTGGCGCTGAACCCCGGCAACGCCTCGGCGCTCAACTACCTTGGCTATATGCTCGCCGACCGCAACGTGCGGTTGAGCGAGGCGCAGCAACTCATCCAGAAGGCGCTCGAGCGCGACCCCAACAACGGCGCCTACCTGGATAGCCTGGGTTGGGTCTACTACCGGATGGGCAAGCTCGAAGAGGCCGAGCAGACGCTGCGGCGCGCGTTGGAGCGCTTTCCGCGCGATCCGACCATCCACGATCACCTGGGCGACGTCTGCTTCCGCCAGGGGCGGCTCAAGGACGCCATCGTCCAATGGCAGAACTCGCTCAAAGAGTGGGAGAGCGCTTCGGCGGCCGAGAACGACCCGGCCGAAGTCGCCAAAATCCAGAAAAAACTGGAAGGCGCGCGGGTCCGGCTGGCCAAGGAAGGCTCCGGCAACCCCGTGAGACAGCAGCAGTAGCCGCGCAACCCTTGTAAGATCCGTGGAGAGACCATCATGCACCCTTTACCGCAACCCAGAATCGAAGTATCCAACGGACCGTTCTATCGCGAGAACTACGCCAACAGCGTCCAGGTGCGCGCCAGCCTGTGGGACTTCTTCCTCAGCTTCGGCCTTATTAGCCAGACCGCGCCGGACGCGGTGCAGATCTCGAATTTCCAGGGCGTCTATCTCAGCCCGCAGCAGGCCAAGGCGCTGTTGAACGTTTTGCAGCAGCACGTCTCGCAGTATGAGACCGCCTTCGGCGAGCTGAAGCTGGAGCAGCAGGCTCCCGGCGGCACGGTGCAATAGGGACGCGCCGCATGACCAACGCTACCGTCTCTCGCCGTGGCGCGCTGGCCGCTCTGGGCGGATTGCCCCCGGCGCTGGCCGCGCAGACCGGCCGCCGGCCGCGCTACAACGTTCTGTTCATCGCGGTAGACGATCTGCGTCCGGAGTTGGGTTGCTACGGCAACACTCTCATCCATTCGCCGAACATCGACCGGCTGGCCAGCCGCGGCCTGGTCTTCAGCCGCGCCTACTGCCAGCAGGCCGTTTGCAGCCCCTCGCGCACGTCGCTGCTCACCGGCCTGCGGCCCGACACGACGCGCGTTTACGAACTTCAGACCCACTTCCGCAAGAACCTCCCGGACGCCGTGACGCTGCCCGAGCAGTTCCGCAAGCACGGCTATGCTACCACCGGCCTGAGCAAGGTCTTCCATGGCGGACTGGATGACGCGCAATCCTGGAGCATTCCGTCGTGGGTTCCCAACGGTCCCGCGTGGGGTTCCCCGGAGAACGCCACGCGGTTCGAGCGTGTGGCGGCGTCGCTCAAGGAACGCGGTCTCCGAAATCAGCCCGCTGCTCAGGCCAGCCGCGGGCCGTCGTGGGCCGCTCCCGACGTCGCCGACAACGCGCTGGCCGACGGCAAGACCGCCGACACGGCCATTGCCGCGCTTCAACAACTGCGCGGCCAACCGTTCTTTCTGGCGACCGGGTTTCTGAAACCGCACCTGCCCTTCATCGCGCCCAAGCGTTATCACGACCTGTACAAGGACGCGAAGTTCCAACTGGCTCCCAATCCGTTCCCGCCCAAGAACGTGCCGCCGGTGGCGTTGCACAATTTCGGCGAACTGCGCTCCTACTCCGACATTCCCAAGGATGGCCCGGTCTCCGATGAGAAGGCGCTCGAGTTGATCCGCGGCTACTATGCCGCCGCCAGTTACACGGACGCGCAGATCGGCCGCGTGATCGGCGAACTGGAGCGGTTGAAACTGCGCGAGAGCACCATCGTAATTCTGTGGGGCGATCACGGCTGGCATCTCGGCGAGCACGGCCTGTGGAACAAGCACTCCAACTTCGAGATCGCCGCCCGTGCGCCGCTGGTGATCAGCGTGCCGGGGCAGAAGAGCGCCGGGCGCAAGTCGGCCGCGCTGGTCGAGTTTGTCGACATTTACCCGACCCTGTGCGAGCTGTGCGGCGTGCCGGTTCCCGGCCAGCTTGAAGGGACCAGCTTCGCGCCGCTGGTCGCCGACCCCGGCCGCGAGTGGAAGACCGCGGCCTTCAGCCAATACCCGCGCGCGGTGCCCGGCGTCGGCCAGGCCATGGGCCACTCGATGCGCACGGACCGCTACCGCTACACCGAATGGCGCGTGCCGGCCAAGAATTGGCTGGCGGTCGAGCTGTACGACTACCAGAACGACCCGCTCGGGAACGTGAACATCGCCGGCGAGCCGGGCAGTGCCGCGCTGGTCCGCCAGTTGAGCCGAATGCTCGAAGACGGCTGGAAAGCCGCGCGGCCGAAGGCCCCGGCTTAGCTTCGCAATATGGCGATCTGATCGGCGGCCGCCAGCGGCACGCTCTCGGCGCGGAATCGCGCGAGCAGCCGCAGGTTGACCGCGGAGGCGACCGCCCCGCGCTGGGTCTGATGTTCGACGTGCACGAACAGCCGGTACTGCTGGTGCGTCGGCGTGAGGCCCGGGTCGAACAAAACCAGCGGCGCCGGCTCGCGCAGCACCCCTTCGGTGGCCAGCGCTTCTTCCAGGACCATCTCCCGCACCCGCGCGGCGTCGGCGTCGCGGCCGGCGATCACCGGAATCTCCACCACCGCGCGCGCTTCGGGCAGGCTGAAATTGACCAGGATGCCGGAGGTGATCTTGGTGTTCGGGATGACGACGATATTGTTCGAGCCCGTGCGCACGCGCGTGGTCCGCCACCCGATGTCGGTCACGGTTCCTTCTTCGCCCGACGAGAGCCGGATGAAGTGGCCCACCGAAATGGGCTCCTCGGCCAGGATGTGGACACCGGCGAAGAAGTTGGCGAGCGTATCCTGCAGCGCCAGTGCCACCGCCAGGCCGCCGACCCCGAGGGCGGTCAGCATGGGACGGATGTCCAGGCCCAGGTAGTGCATCAGCACCATCGCGCCGATGCTCAGAACGAAGACGTGGGTCAGCGTGCGCGAGAGCCCCGCGAACGGAACTTCGCGCCGCCGCCCGTACAGCGTGATCATCCGCGCGGCCGCGCCCGCGGCCGCCAGGCTCAGGCTGACGATAACGAAGATGACGATCCAGACGCCGGCCGTGCGCACCTGGCGCTCGGTCAACTCCGCAAAGCGCAGCGCGACGTCGATCGCGCCGGCCAGGCACCAGAGCAGCGAAGGGACGCGGATCGTATCGGCGAAAACCGCGGCCAGGCTCTCTTCGGTCGCGGCTTTCCGCCGAAGCCATCTCAGCGTCACGCGGCGCACGATCCACAACCCAACCAGGGCGACGCCGAAGATGGTCAGCGGTTGGGCAAGTTCGATCAGGCGCTCGCGCTGCACCTGCCAGGACGCGTCAGCCAGGGCCGCCTTCTGAATCACGTACCGATTCTAGCAAACAGCCCCCGGGGACACTCCGGGCTGACCTTACGGAAACAGCCTCCGGGGACACTCCGGGCTGATCTTACGGAAACCATCGCTTACCCCGGGACACAGGCGTGTCCCCCGCGAAGCCCCCGGGGACACTCCGGGCTGACCTTGCGGAACTCATCGCTTACCCCGGGACACAGGCGTGTCCCCCGCGAAGCCCTCGGGGACACTCCGGGCTGACCTCACGGAAACCATCGCTTACCGCGGGACATAGGCGTGTCCCCACTTCAGAGACTCCGGGGATACTCCGGGCTGATCTTACGGAAACCATCGCTTACCCGGGACATAGGCGTGTCCCCTCCGGAACACAGAATCCGTGCGCCCCCCCCCTTTCCAGTGAGGTATAACGGAAGATCGTCATGCGCGTGGCCTTGGTGAATACGAACCGGATGCAGCCGCCGATTGCGCCGATTGGCCTGGATTATCTGGCCGAAGCGCTGAATGCGGCGGGACACGGTGCCGAGCTGCTGGACCTCGCGTGGGAAGCCGACCCGCACTCGGCCATCTCCCGATTCCTGGGCGGCGCCGATTTCGGCCTGGTCGGCGTGACGCTACGCAACACGGACGACTGCGGCTTCACCAGCCGCCAGTCGTTCCTGCCCGGGTTCGCGGACCTGCTGGAGACCATCCGCGCCCACACCGGCGCTCCGATCGTTCTGGGCGGCGTCGGATTCTCGGTCATGCCCGCGCGAATCCTGTCTCTGTCGAAGGCCGACCTCGGCGTGTGGGGCGAAGGGGAGTTCGTGCTCCCCGAACTGGCCACCAGACTGGAGCGGAAACAGGAGTGGCGCGATCTGCCGAACCTGCTCTGGCGCCGCGACGGGGCGTGGCATCGGAACCCGCCCTCCACATGGCCCCTGTCCGGCCTTCCCGCGATGAGCCGAACATGGGTGGATAATCGGCGCTATTTCCGCCACGGCGGCCAGGCGGGTTTTGAGACCAAGCGGGGTTGTCCCGGTCAGTGCGTCTATTGCGCCGATCCCGTGGCCAAGGGAGCCAGCACGCGGACCCGGCCGCCCGCCGCGGTGGCGGACGAACTCGAAAGGCTTCTCGAACAGGGTATCGACCACTTCCACACCTGCGACGGCGAGTTCAACCTGCCGCCGTGGCACGCCACCCAGGTGTGCCGCGAGATCGTGGGCCGGGGCGCCGGCGGAAGGATGCGCTGGTACGCTTACTGCTCGCCCGCCCCGTTTTCGGGCGAGCTGGCCCGGGCCATGCGAGAGGCCGGGTGCGCGGGGATCAACTTCGGCGCCGACAGCGGCGACCCGGACATGCTGCGGCGGCTGGGCCGGAGTTTCACGCCGGCCGATATTCTGAACGCCACCCGCCGGGCGAAAGAGGCGGGCATGGCCGTGATGCTCGATCTGCTGCTGGGCGCGCCGGGGGAGACCCGGGAAAGCCTGGTCCGGACGGTGGAACTGATGAAGCAGACGGATGCGGACCGGGTCGGCGTTTCGGTGGGCGTGCGGGTTTACCCGGGAACCGAGCTTGCCAGGCAGCTTCCCGCAAGTGACGAGGAGCCGCATTTCTTTCTCGAACCCCAGGTTGCCCCATTCGTGTTCGAGTTGCTCGACACACTCATCGGGGACGACCGACGTTTTCTTTTCTTCGACCCATCCCGACCCGACCGGAACTACAACTACAACGCCAACCAGCGGCTCATCGAGGCCATCGGGCGAGGACTCCGCGGCGCGTACTGGGACATCCTGCGAAGGTGCGAATAGCGCCCTTGCCGCGCTGTGTCACCACGGCCGCGCCAGAAGAAAGTACAGCGCCGGTAGCCCGAACAGGGTGCTGTCGACCCGGTCGAGCCAGCCGCCGTGGCCCGGGAGCAGGTTGCTGGAATCCTTCACGCCGGCGCCGCGCTTGATGGCCGACTCGGCCAGATCGCCGATCTGCCCGGCGACGTTGACTGCGGTGGCCAGCGCGGCGGCTTCCCACATCGGAACCGACGGAATCGCCCATCGAAGGTATGCCACGCCGAACAGGACCCCGGCGACCACCGAGCCGGCGGCGCCCTCCCAGGACTTCTTGGGGCTGACGCGAGGCGCAAGGCGATGGCGGCCCATCGTGCTCCCGACATAGTAAGCGGCCATGTCGCCGACCCAGTTCACCGCCATTCCGAATATCAGCCAATGCGGGCTGATGGCACGCAGCAACGCGCCGCAGCGCCAGGCGCCGAAGATGTAGATCACTCCCAGCATCGCGGCCGCTGCGCGCGGCAGGCCTTTGGCCAGGTCGTCCAGATGCATGCCCAGGGTCAGCAGAATGAGGGCCAGGACGGTCACAAGAGGCAGATCGGCGCGGGGCGCCAGCAACAGCACCAGGCCCGCCGCGTAGGCCGCCGGGCCGGCGCTGAGGATGCCGTGGGCCGCCACAATCTTGTCGTATTCGTGGAAACACACCAGCGCCACGGCCGATAGCGCGGCCAGAAAAAGCCACTGCGGGGCGGCCAGGGCGACGAAGACGACAACCGGCACCAGCACCACCGCGGTCAGGATGCGCTTCATGGCTGGGCAACCGGAAGGGCCGCTTTCAGCCCGGCGCCGGCCTTGATCCCGCCGAAACGGCGGTCCCGCTTCTGATAATCGAGGATGGCGCGCAAAAGGTCGATCCGCCGGAAGTCCGGCCAGAGCGTGTCGGTGACGTAAATCTCGGCGTAGGCGATTTGCCAAAGCAGGAAGTTCGAAACCCGCATCTCGCCCGAGGTCCGGATCAGGAGGTCGGGGTCGGGCACGCCGGCGGTGTACAGGTGTGACGCGATCAGATCTTCGTCCAGGCAAAGAGACCCCAGCGTCCCGGCCGCGCGAGCCTCCGCCAGGAGAGCGTTCACGGCATCCACCAGCTCGGCGCGCCCGCCGTAGTTGATCGCCAGGTTCACCCGCAACCCGGTCTTGGCGGCCGTCGATTCCACCGCCGCCAGCAACTCCTGCCGGACGCTGTCCGGCAACCCGCCCAAGCGCCCGATGGCCGACAGCCGCACGTTGTGCTTCAACAGCACCGGCAACTCCCTGCGCAGGTAGATGCGCAGCAAGCGCCACAGCGTGTCCACCTCGGTCCGCGGCCGCTTCCAGTTCTCGACCGAAAACGCATACAGAGTCAGGGCTTTGAGACCCAGCCGGGCACACGTTTCCACGGTCTCGCGAACCGCGTCGATGCCGGCCTTGTGGCCGGCCGCGCGCGGCAGATTCCGCCGCTTCGCCCAACGCCCGTTCCCGTCCATGATGATCGCGACGTGGGCCGGCAATCGTTTCGGATCGATCGCGCCCGCCAGCGTCCGCTCCTCACTCCCGGGCGCCAGGACTTCCAGGAGAGCCTTCATGCGTAGTCCTTCATGGTACAACGTGCGCGGACGCGGTTTCATTGGGGGAACAAACCGGAGGGATCTGCGTATTGAAAGATTGGAGAACACCACATGTCTCGTTTCGTTATCAGTCTTCTTCTGATCTCGCCGCTGGTGCTCCTGACCGGCTGCGACATTGAGGAGTTTGGCGGCATCAATCGTCAAACCGAGGATTTCCAGCGCACCCTCCAGATGAAGCCCGGCGGGCGGCTTTCGGTGGAAAATTTCAACGGCTCCATCGAAATTCGGGGAGGTGAAGGCGACGCCGTCGAGATCACCGGCGTCAAGCAGGCTCCCACGCGCGAGTTGCTGGAGGCCATGAAGATCGACATCGTCTCGGGCGCCGATTACGTCCGCATCCGCACCGTCCGGCCCACCGAGCGCCGGGGCAATCTGGGCGCCCGCTATGTGATCCGCGTGCCCCGCCGCACCGAACTCGATCGGATCGAAACCTCGAACGGATCGATTCGGGTGGAAACCATCGAGGGCAGCGCCCGCCTGAAGACCTCCAACGGCAGCGTCCGCCTGGATCGGATCAAGGGCGCGGTCGAGGCGCAGACCTCTAACGCCAGCATCGAACTTCTGGAACCCGGCGGGGCGGCGATTCTGCGCACTTCCAACGGGTCCATCCGCGCCGACGGCGTCCGTGGCGCCTTCGACGCGACCACTTCCAACTCCCGGATCGAGGCGCGCGTGGTTGAACCGGAAGCCCACAAGCCGATCAAGCTGGTCACCTCCAACGGTTCCGTCAACCTGACCGTCGACTCGCTGAATGACAATGAGATCCGCGCCAGCACCACGAATTCGTCCATCACCCTGCGCCTGCCGCCTTCACTGAACGCGAAAGTGATCGCGCGAACCTCGAACGGCGGGATCCAATCCGACTACGACTTCACGGTCAAGGGCGGACAGGTGTCGAAGAACCATTTGGAAGGGACGCTGGGCTCGGGCGGACCGCTGATCGACTTGACCACCTCAAACGGCTCGGTACGGCTGTTGAGGCGGTAGGCTGTCGCTCCCCCGCCCAGAGGCCGTGCCACCCGCCTGTTACCATGAGTTGCAGTATCCATGGACTCGCGGCAACCAGGCTCCCGATTCGGTGTGACAGCCCCGCCGGGGTTCTACTCGCGGCTGGTGGGATTCATCCTGCTGCTGACGGCGCTGGTGAACGCCGGCAACATGGTGAGCGTCGATGCGAAGCGAAGACTGCAGCAGTCGCGCTCCTGGTGGACCTCGGCGCCGGAGGTGAGCGCGGACGGATTCAGCGGCGGCTACCCCGGCAAAGACGGAATTCGGCGTGCCACGTTCGGCATGGGGCATGGGCTGATTCTGATGCCGGCGGACATGGCGGCAACGGCGATGCTGAGTGCGGCCGGGCGCCTGACGCCGTTGTCGGACCACGTCGCCGAGGGCGCGCGAGAAGTACTGGTGGCGTTCTTCTCGCAAGCTTTCATTTGTTCGGCGGCCGTACTATTGGCTTACCTGCTCCTGCGCCGGCTGGGATTCCCGCACGCGCCCTCGGCGCTGGGCGTTCTCACTCTCCTGCTGGCCACGACGTTTCTTCACTACGTGCAGAACTGCCAGGAGACCAACCTGATGCTGGCCTGCGCGCTGGCGGGGGCTCATTCAATCGTGCTGTGGCTGCGCAGCGCGCGCCCGCGCGACGCCGCGCTGGCCGGCGTGGCGTTCGGCTACGCCTTCCTGATTCGTCCCACCACGCTGGCCGACACTGGCGGCGCGATGGTCTTCCTGTTCCTCGCTCTGCGTTGGACCCCGGTCCGGACCGGCGATGCACTTCGGCGGTGGCTCGGTTTCGCCCGTAGCTTCCTGCCGGTTCTGGCCGCCTTCGTCTTCGTTGAAAGGCTGTACCAACATGCCCTATTCGGCGCTTGGCTGGGCACTTACTGGGGGAGTGTTTCACTGCTTGGATTCGGCGCCGGCAGAGGGATCTTCGCCGGCAATTTCTGGCACGGAGTCGGGGCCGCGCTGTGGTTTCCGGACAGCTCCATCTTTCTCTTCGATCCGCTGCTGGCACTGTCGCTGGCATTGCTGGCCGCCTTCTGGAAAAGGATCGACCCGCCGGTGCGCGCCTTAGCCATCGGCGCCCTGGCTGCGCTCGCCGTTCACATCTGCTTCCACGCCAAGCACTTCACGCCGACCGGAGAGACGGGCCTGGGGCGACCGCTTCACCCAGACCCCGGTCTACCTGCTCTGCCTGCTGGCGGCGCCTCTGCTGTGGACCGCCGGGAGCGAGCTGCGCCTGCGCGCGCGGGCCGCCGCGCTGGCGCTGATTGCCTGGAGCGTGGTGCAGCAGATCGCCTCCGTGCTACTGATGCTGGGTGTGGAGGAAAAGCAACTCCACGACTTCGGGTTGCAGTGGGCCATCCCGCAACGCTTTGTGAATCTGTGGCTGGTAGTGGCGGGCCAGGCGGATACTTCGCCGCTTTTCCAGGGCCTGCCGACGGAGTGGCGGCGCATCAGCCTGCTCCCGTTCCAACTCGAGTTGCGCTATCCGGACATTGCCCGATGGGCGCTCGCCGCCTGGTGTCTGGCGCTGGTTGCGGCGTTGATGCTGCTGGCGAGCTTGCTGCGCCAGGCGCTGAACCGGCGGAGTGTGAGAGGCAGGACGCCTCTCACTGAACCGGCAGAGTGACGGGTGGGGCGGCGAGGCCGCCAATCGTCACCACCACCTGCTGCGCGCCTGCCGGGGTATCGGCCGGCACCACGAAGTTGACCTGGTTCAAGCCGGGGAACCCCGGTGCGAGACCGCTGAACGAGACCGCCGCGGGCCTTCCGCCGATGCTGACCGAAGGCGTCGCCAGCGTGCGGGAAAGCGTGGCGGATGGCGCGGGATCGCCGGTTGCGGGTTGGTTATTCACCGGGCCGAGTCCGTTCACGTAGAGCTGCACGACGTGGCCGCGGAGCGCGGGGACCCCGGACGAGATCACCGCATTGCTCTCGTTCAGAGCGGCGGCACCGTTGTTGCGGTCCGCGTACACGGCGGGCGAGTAATCGGCCACCTGCACCGTGTAAAGCTGGCCGGACGTGTAGCCGATGCTGACCTTCACCTGCGCGGAGGTCTGGCCGCGCAATTCCCACGGGACTTGCACGTTGACCTGGCTCGGACTCACGAAAATAATCCGCCCGGGGACACTCAGGCCGGCGGACGGCACGTCGAAGCTCACGCTCACGCCGGCCAGCGAAAGCGGAAGATAGGCTGTCGATTCGACCCCGCTGATGTCGCTCAAACCTCTTCCGAAAATCGAGATGTAAGAGCCGGGCGCGACCGGTCCGGAGCGGAAACTCGCGGCATTGACGATGCCGTTGGAAGAGATGGCGGGACGCGCACGCGCGTTTCCGGCAAACGGCACGGTCAGATTGCCGGCTACGGCGGCGAACTGCTGGGTTCCGAGCGCCGAGCCGAGAATGGCGTCGGCGCCCGCGATGCCGTATTGATCGGTCCTCGAATCCGCGTTACGCACCACTCCTCCGCCACGGATGACGCGAAACTGAACCGCCAGTCCCTTCACGGGAGCCCCGTAGCGGTCGATGACCCTGAATGCGATTCCGCCTGGAATGTAGTCTCCCGCGACCGCGTCGAAGCCGGCTCCCGTAAGGGCGATGACATCGTTCGGAACGCCGTCCCCGACCACGTACAGGTAGGGCACGCGGCAGACCGCTCCCCCGCCTTGGATCTCGACCACGCCTTGATAGATGCCCGGCGAGGGCAGGCTGCCGGACAAGGTCAGCCGCAAGGTCTGATCCTGCGCCGTTAGAGTCAGCTCCGTGCGGTCTAGCGTGGGCGCTCTCTGGGAGACGTCCGCGGCGACCACCCGCAGGCTGAGCGCCGCCTGGCCGATTCCACCGTAGTGCAGCGTGAGAGTGCGTTCCAGCGGCAGCGCCGAACTCCGGTCGAGCATTCCGAAGGAGATGGTCGCGGGATCGGCGGTCACGGTCGCCGCAATCGCGCCACCTGCGTTGAGCTTGCCATTGCCGGAGGCCAGTACGCCGGCCAGCGCGCTGCCTTCGGCCACATCCTGCGTGGCTGAGTTAACGACGGCGGATTTCAGTTGCGCCGCGGTGAACCCGGGATTTTTCTGTTTCGCCAGCGCCGCCACGCCCGCCGCCATCGGGGCGGAGAAACTGGTGCCCTGCGCGGCTATGTATCCGCTCGGGTCGAACATCTCGCCGCTCGGATCGTAGCGCTGGGTCGCCATGTACACGTCCGTGCCCACGGCCACCAGTTCCGGTTTCAGCAAACCCGTGATCGACGGCCCGTGGGACGAGAACTCGGCGACCGCATTGAACGTCGAGACATTGAAGGCCGACAGGCTGGGGTCGAGCGTCGCCTGCAGGCCGGGGTGGGACGGGAGGTAGCCTTTCAAGGCCGCGCCCGCGGCGCTGCCGATCATCGCGGACGGGATCGAAGTCCCGGTCAGCCCTCCGGGTGTGAGGATCGAGTCCGATCCGGCCACCTGCACGAAAATAACGCCCGCGGCGCCGGCATTCTGCGCGTACGCAACCTTGGTGAGGAAACTGCACCCGCCGGGTGTGCGCAGAATGAGGGCGAACGCGCCGCTCAACGATCCGGAAGGCAGCGGAGCGCATGCGTTCCCGGTGCCGTCGATGGGTGCGACGTCAAGCACCGGGGCCGTCACCGGAGACGCCGGAGAGGGGCCGTCGCCGAACACCGCGGGGATGGACTGAAGGCCTGAGGGAAGGTTTGTGCCGGAGACCCGCACGGTCGAGATGAAAACGTGCGAGTTGGTCGAGGCGCCGACCGCCAGCGCCGAAGGCGCGGTGGCTGGCGATGCGACGGTGCCCAGAGTCGGCAGGTTGGTTCCGGCGTCGCCGTCGTTTCCAGCCGAGACGACGACCAGCATGCCTGCCTTGGATGCGGCTTCGACGGCGGCCGCCTCGGGGTCGCAAGGGGTCGATCCGGTTTGGCCGCACGAGGCGCCCTGATCCAGCGGTCCGGTGAAGGCCGGAGAGCCGAGCGAGAGCACCGCCACGTCCATGCCATCGTTGACCGCGTCCTCCAGCGCCCGGATAATCGCATCCCCGCTGGTGCTGTCATTGACGCCGGGCGAACCAAAGATCTTGTAGCTTCCCAGCCAGGCCCTGGGCGCCATGCCGGTGATGGTCGCGGCGGGCCCCGCGTTCGTGAAACCGGCGGCGATCATGGCCAGTGCGGTGCCGTGGCCCACGCGATCGCGCGGCGAATTGTCGTCCGGACGCGAATCGGCGGCCGGATTGGGCGGCGATCCGGCGGCCACCAGCGGAATGTAGCTCCGGGCGACGATGACTTTGTTGTTCGTGAAGGCGCAATCGGCGCCCGCGCACTTCGGATATCCGGCCGGCACACTCAGCGACGGATCCTGGAACGCGAGGTGCGCCTGGTCGATTCCGCTGTCGATAATGGCGATCTTCACCCCCGCGCCGGCGTTGGCCGTGCCGCCCAGCGCCTGCCACGCGGCCGGGACGTTCTCAAGCTCGACGGCCTTGTTCAAGTGCATGCGGAACGTGTGCAAGGGCACCACGGCCTTGACCCCCGGAACACCGCGCAACTCGGCGGCGCGGTCGGGACTTGCCTGCACAAAGACCGCGTTCAGCAGGGTATTGACGGATCCGGTTACGCGCAGGTTGCGGCGCTCGATCTCGCCGCGAACCTCGGCCTGGCTGGCCAGCACCCGCCCGCGATACTCCGCCGCGGCGGCGGACCGCGGGCCGGCCTTGCCCGCCATGTGCGGTCCGACCGGCTCGTCCTCCAGAATGACCGCGTACTTTCCGCTCCGCGGTTGCGCTGCGGCGAGAAGGGTCCCCGCCGCCAGCGCAATCGCGCCCCATCCCGGAAACCTCATAGCGCAACCGTCCCGTGGTACAGCATGGCCTTCAGATCGAACTTCGTCTTGATCGACAGCCGTCCGAGGGTGGTCGAGAAGACCGCCTCGCCGTCGCCGGGACCCAGATCCAAGAACTCCTTGGAGAACCCGAAGAGAATGCTTCCGCCTCCCACGCCTGGCTGCCGCTGAACCACGCCGGGTTGAGCGCCGCGCTTGCCTCTGGGCTCCAGCGACGTGAAGCTCTTGAGACGGTCGAGCGCGTCCTGCGAGGTCCGCGAACTGTCCTCTTCCGAATCACGTTCGGATCCGCGGTCGCGGCCCGCCGGGAACGGGAACCCGCTCACGCTGATCACATAGTGGCCGGCGAATTCCTCCGCGAGCGATGTCTTCAGCGCTTCCAGAATTGGCTTGGCGCTCTCCCAGCGGACTGTTCCCTTAACCTGGGAACGGCCCGTGGAACGGCCGCCGCCGCCGCGTCCGGCGCCCATCCCTGGCCCACCTATGCCGCCAATGCCCCCCCTGGGCAATCCGATGTCGCCAATGCCGATGTTGGGTCCGCCCACGCCGCCACCACGCGGACTCGTGCCTGGCGTGCCGCCGCCGCGTGATCCGCCGCGCTCGTAAGCGCCGCCCTCCGCGCTCACCTGCTTGGCCCAGGGCGAACTGGTGATCAGGCGATCGATCTCATCGTTCGACCATTCCGCGGGCGGTTTCTTGTTCCAGAAATCGGTGGGCCGAGCGTAGACGCGGTTCCATGCCGTTGCGCCCGCGCCAGCCAATAAGTTCAGCCAGCCCCGCCGGCTGAGGACAGTTTGAGGCCACGGATCCCGCATCCCTTCCTCCTACAGGTTGGACGCGGCCCGGTCGCCGATGGGTTACGTCGGGAATGTTACAACCGGGCGGTGGGGAAAGCCGGCGGCGGCGCCAACTCAACTAATTGGGGATTGAGTAGTCGAATTAGGGGCGATTTTGTCGATCCGCACGCTGGCGATGCGGTTGCGCTCCATTTCGAGAATCGTGAAACGCAGGCCCTGGTGCTCCAGCGTCTGGCCCGCCGCGGGAATGTCACCCAGCCGGAACAGCAGGAAGCCGGCCAGCGTCTGGAAGCCGGCGTCGGCCGGCAATTGGATGCCGTGCTGGGTTTCCAGATCGCGAATGCTGGTGGCGCCGTCCAGTTCGACCCGCTCGGCGCCGGGCGCGGGCGCGGGACGGCGCGCGTCGTACTCGTCCTCGATCTCTCCGAACACCTGTTCGAGCACATCCTCGAGCGTCACCAGTCCCGCGATGGTGCCGAATTCGTCCACCACCAGCGCCATGTGATTGTGCGATGTCCGGAACTCGTCGATCAACTCCTCGAGCGCCTTCGACTCCGGCACGACCAGCGGTTTGCGCAGCAGCCGGCGCAGATGGAACGGCCCCGATTGCCGCCGCAGCAGATCCTTGGCGTGCAGGATGCCGATGATGTGCTCCGGATCGCCTTCGTAAACCGGGATGCGCGTGTACTGCTGTTCGTTGACCAAGCGCAGGACCCGGTCCAGATCGGCATCCACCGGGAGCGAGACGATGTTGTTGCGCGGCACCATGATCTCGCGCGCCACGTAATGGTCCAGATCGAGCAGCCGCCCGATGGCCGTGTTTTCGAACTGCTCCAGTTGGCTCGACCGGATGATGTACTTCAGTTCCTCGGCCGTGTGACCGCCGGCGGGAGGCTTCTTGCGGAACCGGAACAGCCGGGAAATGCCCGCGGCCGCCCTCTCGACGACGAACACGAAGGGCCCCAGAATCCGGCACAGCAGCAGCAGTGGCGGCGCAACCAGAATGGCAAACCGGTCCGCGTTTTCAAGCGCCATATTCTTGGGGACAACCTCGCCGGCAACCACCAGAACCAGGGTCAGCAGCAGGAACGCCGCGACGAAACTGGCGGCGCGAACCAGCAGCGCGGTCGCGGGCGTGGTCACCGGCGCCAAGGCCGCCAGCAGCGCGTGGTAAACGGTTTCCTCGCCCGCCCAACCCATGCCCAGACTCGCCAACGTGACGCCGACCTGAACCACCGACAGCATCCGCCCGGTGTTCGCCAACAGGCTCAGCGCGGCCAGCGCGCCGGCATTGCCTTGGTCCGCCATGCGCCGCAGGGCGTGTTGCCGCGCCGTGAGCAGCGCCGCTTCCGCCGCCGCGAAGAACGCGTTCACTCCCGTAATGACGGCCAGCAGCAGAAACCGGAATCCGAGGTGGGGGTCCATGGTGTAATCCAGCTATTATCAGATTATTCCAGCTTGCCGCGCTGCGTGGCCGCCGGCCCGGGTAAGATGCTTGCCGCGCGGCGTGGCCGCCGGCCCGGGTAAGATATCGGATGACGATGCCGCCGTTTCCCCGGCCTAGGGTCTCCCACGATCGGCGCGTATTCCTTTACGCCCTGGTTGCCGGCCTGCCGGGGGTGCTGACGTCGACGATCATCCTCTTGCTCGGCGATTACACGCCCAAGGTCCAGTGGACGCTGGGCGTGGTGATCCTGAGCTTTTGGCTGGGCGGTTCTTATGCGGCGCGCGAGCGCGTCATAGCGCCGCTGCGCACGCTGGCCAATCTGCTGGAGGCCATGCGCGAGGGCGACTATTCCATCCGCGGCCGCAGGTCGGACGGCGGTGACGCGCTGGGCGAGGTGATGCAGCAGGTCAACGCCATGAGCGCCACGCTGCGGGCGCAGCGGCTGGGCGCGCTGGAGGCCACGGCCCTGCTGCGCAAGGTGATGGAGGAGATCGATGTCGCGGTCTTCGCCTTCGACCCCCAGCATCGTCTCCGGCTGGTGAATCGCGCGGGCGAACGCCTACTGGCCCAACCTTCCGAGCGTGCGCTGGGAGCTTCGGCCGCCCAGCTCGGCCTGGACGGTTTTCTGGATGGCGAGGCGAGCCAGACCCTCCAGCGCACCTTTCCCGGCGGGAGCGGACGCTGGGGGATCACTCGCGCCTCGTTCCGCCAGGGCGGGCTGCCGCTCCAGTTGCTGGTGGTCGCCGACCTGACCCGCCCGCTGCGCGAAGAGGAATTGCAGGCCTGGCAGCGGCTGGTGCGGGTGTTGGGCCACGAACTCAACAACTCCCTCACGCCCATCAAGTCGATCGCCGGAAGCCTGGAACGCATTCTCTCGCTGGAGGCGAAGCCCGGCGACTGGGAAGACGACATGCGGCGCGGGCTCTCGGTCATCGCCGCGCGGAGCGAATCGCTGAGCCGCTTCATGAGCGCGTACGCGCAACTGGCCAGGCTGCCCCGGCCGCGAGTCCAGCCGGTGGGGATGCGGGAGTGCGTCCGGCGCGTGGCGGACCTGGAAACCCGCCTGGAGGTCGAGATCTCGGCGGGTCCCGATCTGATCGTCCCGGCCGACCCCGATCAGCTCGAGCAGTTGCTCATCAACCTGCTCCGCAACGCGGTGGACGCCACGCTGGAGACCGGCGGGAAGGTGGCCCTGGGATGGGCCCGCGCCGGCGCCCATGTCGACGTCTGGGTCCGCGACGACGGGCCGGGGCTGGCGAACACCTCCAACCTCTTTGTGCCGTTCTTCACCACCAAACCGGGCGGCTCGGGCATCGGGCTGGTTCTGTGCCGTCAGATCGCGGAAGCGCACGGAGGATCGCTGCGCCTGGAGAACCGCGCCGACAGCCACGGCTGCCAGGCGCTGCTGAGCCTGCCGCTAAGCAATTGACCCATCCGGGCGGACGAAGCGCCGCGAGGTGGGATATGTCTCCCGACTTGTCCAGCCCCAAGAGCGACGGCCGATCGGACGGACGAGGCGCCGCCTCATGAGGGCCGGGTGCTTAACCGTTTTGGGGATTTTGCCTGTTCAGCCGCGAAATCCGCTCCCTGACGGTCGCGGCTCAGAAACGGGGGGCCCTGTTTCCAGGCATTTACCGAGCCGCGACCGTCAGGGAGCGGACACGCGAACCGGACTCCCCCAGAATCGTTAAGCACC
>JAUYBU010000115.1 GCA_030693045.1 Bryobacterales bacterium
TCAAACGGGGCTCCCACCCGCCCACGATCTTGATGAGCGGGGGCATGTCGCGCGGCTTGAGTTCGTCCTTGCCGTGCCAATAGAAATAGGACGACTCCTGGTGGCTCGGTTCGTCCACCGTGACGCCGGTGTGCCAGGCCAGATAGACCAGCGCCGCCAGGTGCGCGGTCAGGATGCAGGCCAGGACCAGGACTTCCCAGCGCGCAACCTTCCGCCCGCTCATCGGCTATTTCCCGCCGCCCAGCACCTTCACTTTGAGGTTCCGGAATTCGATCGGGAAGTTCTCGGCTTCCAGTCCAATGTATCCCTTGGCAACGTCGCACTCGGCGAACTCGTTGACCACGGCGCCGTTGACCCACAGCGCAATCGTGCGGCCCTGGCAGCGAATCTCGTAGGTATTCCACTCGCCGATGGGCTTCACGCGATTCTCCTTCATCTGCTCGCGCAGATTGATGCGCTTGGCCTCGCCCGCCACCAGCGTGTTGCCGAACAGATAGCCGCCGCCGGCTCCGGTCTGGCCCTGGTGCCAGATGACCGCATCCTTGCTGGTGCGAACGAAAACGCCGGAGTTGTAGCGCGGCTCGCCTTCGAGTTTGCGGAACCGCCACTCGGCGTGAAAGATGAAGTCGGCCAGTTCCTTGTCCCAGCGCAGCCACTCGTGAGCCAGTTTGTCGCCTTCGCACAGGATGGTGCGGCTGGCTTTGTCGACCTTCCAGCCGGCGTAGTCGCGCAGCGGGTCGGTGGGCGGGATAGCGGCGCGCGACCAGCCCTTAAGCGATGCCTCGGGCAGGATGTCGGTCCAGCCCTTGGGGTTGGATTCGAGCGCGGAGGGGGTCTGAGCGGCCGTCATGGCCGCCATCAGAACGGGAATCGACAGCAATCTAAGCGATGAGTTCATTGACTTTCTCCCAATCGGCGGTTTCGCCGAACCTGGCGGACTTGGCCGCCGGATCGATATTCTTCAGCAGGCCGCAGAGCACGCCGCCCGCTCCCACTTCCACAAACTTCTCGACGCCCAGGCGCCGCAGCAGGCGCACCGTATCGGCCCACCGGACGGGGTTGGGCACCTGCTCGTAGAGCCCCTGGCGTGCCTCGGCGGCGGTGCGAATCTCCCGCGCCTGCCAGTTGTTGACCAGCGGAACATCGAGATCGCGGAACTCGGCCGCGTCCAGGTCCGCCTTCAACTTCCGCTGCGCCGGTATCATGAGCGGGCAGTGGAACGGGGCGCTGACCGTCAGCGCGACCGCGCGCCTGGCGCCGGCCGCCTTCGCCAGTTCCATGGCCCGTTCGACGGCGCCCGCATGGCCGGCGATGACGATCTGATCCGGCGAATTCAGATTGGCCGCCGCGACCACCTCGCCTTGCGCGGCCTCCCCCAGAACGCCCTCCAGCCTGTCTTCCGGCAGTTTCAGAATCGCCGCCATCGCGCCGATTCCAGCCGGAACCGCTTCCTGCATGTATTGGCCACGCTTGCGCACCAAACGCACGGCGTCGGCAAACCGGAGTGAACCGGCGGCCACCAGCGCCGAGTACTCGCCCAGGCTGTGGCCGGCGACGTAGCCGGGCTGGAGCCCCTTTTCTTTCAGCACCGCCAGGGCGGCGACGGACACGGTCAGCAGCGCCGGCTGCGTGTTGGCGGTCAGCTTGAGGTCTTCTTCCGGCCCTTCAAAGCAAAGTTTCGAGATTGAGAAGCCGAGCGCCTGGTCCGCCTCCTCGAAAACGGCGCGGGCTACCGGGTGCTTTTCGGCGAGGCTCAAGCCCATTCCGGCGAACTGCGAACCCTGCCCGGGAAAGAGATATGCGATCTTGCTCACAAACGGGTAACCCTCTACCAGGGTACAATCATCTTTTCACTATCGGGGAATACATCAGTGCGCCTTTCCGAAATTTGCGTCCAGCGGCCGGTCTTCGCCTTCATGCTCATCATGTTTTTGGTGGTGATGGGGGTTTTCAGTTTTCTCGACCTTAACGTCGATCTGTTCCCGCGCAGCGACCCGGCAACGGTTTATTGTCGCGTGCGACTCCCCGGCGCCAGCCCCGAGGAGGTCACCTCGCAAGTGGTCATGCCGCTGGAGGAGGCCATCGCCTCGGTCAGCGGCATCGACGAGATGCGCGCCATGGTGGGCGAGGGGAGTGCGACGGTCATCGTCACCTTCGTGCTCGAGAAGGACATTGGCGAAGCGGCCGAAGACGTCCGCGAGAAGGTCAGCGGCGCGATGCAGCGGTTGCCTCCGAACGTTCTCCCGCCCACGGTGGCCAAAGCCGATCCCGATAGCGACCCGGTCATCACGCTGGCGGTCAGCGGCGACCGCACGCCGCGCGAGCTGACCGAGATCGCCGACAAGAACATTCGCCGCGCGCTGGAGACGGTGGACGGCGTCGGAGGCGTATCCATCGCCGGCGGCCGCAAGCGCCAGATCAACGTTCTGCTGGACATCGACAAGCTGTCGGGCTACCGCCTGACGGCGCAGGATGTCCACACCGCCATCAAGCAGGAGAACATCGAGGCTCCCGGAGGCCGTATCGTGCGCGGAGCGACCGAGGTCGGCGTCCGCACGCTCGGCCGCGTGGACGAAGTTCGCGAATTCAACGACATCATCGTAAAGAACGTCGCCGGCTCGCCTATCCGCGTCCGGGACGTAGGCAAGGTCGAAGACGGGATGGCCGAACGGCGCACGTTCGCTTACTACCAGGGCAAGCCGGCTGTCACTCTGGAAGTACGGCGGCAGACCGGAACCAATACCGTTAAGGTGGTGGACGCAATTATCGCGCGCCTGGACGGCATGAAAGCGCAGTTGCCCTCCGGCGTCAAGATCGACGTGATTAAGGAACAGGCCACTTACATTAAGAATTCGGTCAAAGCTCTGGAAGAACACCTATTGCTGGGCAGTCTTTTTGCGTCCATCATTGTCTTTCTCTTCATCCGGGACTGGCGCACGGTGCTGATCAGCTCGCTGGCCATCCCGACGTCGATCATCACGACATTTACGCTTTTGCGGGCTATGGATTTTACGCTGAACTCCATGACCCTGCTCGGGCTGACCCTGGCGGTGGGCATCGTCATCGACGACGCCATTATTGTCCTCGAAAACATCTACCGTTTTCTTCAGAAAGAGGACATGACGCCGATGCGCGCGGCGGTGGATGCCACCAAGGAGATCGCCCTGGCGGTGATGGCCACCACGCTCAGCCTGGTCATCGTTTTCGTGCCCATCGCCTTCATGTCGGGTTATGCCAAGCGCTACCTCAACCAGTTCGGCTGGACCATGGCGTTCGCCATCATGGTCTCGATGCTGGTGGCGTTTACCCTGACCCCGACGCTGAGCGCGCGCCTGTTGAAGCGCAAAAGCGGCGTGAAGCACCAGGGACACGGCGAAGAGCAATCCGCCTGGTTTCAGCGCGGCTATGTGTCGATATTGAACTGGTCGCTCAATCACCGCTGGGTCATCGTTGGCGTTTACGTGGTGACGTTCGGCTCCACATTCGTGATCTATCAGGGCATCGGGCGGGACTGGATGCCCCAGGAAGACCAGAACGAATTGTCCATCTCGATGGAGCTTCCCGAAGGGTCGTCTTTGGATAGGACTGAAGGGGTGGTTATGGCCGCCGCCCGCAAACTCGAGAGCGTCCCTGGCGTGACAACCATCGTGCCGCAGAGCTCGACCCACATGGATCGCGTGACGCAGGGCCAGATTACAGTGCTGCTGAAACCCGAGGACCAGCGCGAGGACCTCACCACGATCGGCCAGAATGTGCGCGGCATTCTGCGCGAGTACGCCGAGAGTCGCCCGCGGGTAACGTTTCCGAACGTTCTCGGCGGCCGCGACACCTTCGCGCCGATTCGCGCGATGCTGCTCGGGCCGGACATGGGCAAGTTGGTCGGAATCGCCCGCGAAGTCAACCGGGAGTTGCTCACGGGCCAGTCCATCACCGACATCCGCGTAAACATCTCACTGAACAACCCCGAACTCCAGGTGGTGATCGACCGCGCGCTGGCCAGCGACCTGGGCGTGCGCGTGTCCGACATCTCCGGCGCGGTGCGGCTGCTGATGTCGGGCGAGGATGAGATCTCGACGTTTAAGGAAGGCTCCGAGCAGTACCCCGTGACCATGCGGTTGGCGAGCGCCCAGCGCGACGACCCGCTGGTGCTGAGCCGTTTGCTGGTGCCCAGCTCCCGGCTGGGTTTGATCCGGCTCGACTCGATCGCCCGTCTGGAGCGCGGTCTGGGCCCGAGCCGCATCGACCGCTATAACCGGCAGTTCTCCATCGGCATTTACGGGAACGTCGCGCCGGGCCACTCGCTGGGCGAAGCCGCCACCGAGACCCAGCAGATCATCGACCGTGTCGGCCTGCCGTCCGGCTACCAGATGAAATTCTCGGGACAGGTGAAAATCTTGGAGGAGACCACGGCCAACATGCTTTTGGCCTTCGGCCTGGCGTCGATCTTTATTTACATGGTGCTGGCCGCGCAGTTTGAGAGCCTGGTTCACCCGTTCATTATCCTGCTGACGCTGCCGCTGTCAATTCCCTTCGCCATGCTTGCGCTCATCGGCACCGGCCGCAGCCTGAACCTGTTCAGCGCGCTGGGGGTACTGCTGCTGCTGGGCATCGTCCAGAAGAACGGAATCCTTCAGATCGACTACATGAATCGCCTGTGCCACCAGGGTATGCCCATGCGCCAGGCGATTCTCGAAGCCAACCGGGTGCGCCTGCGGCCCATCCTGATGACCACGTTCGCGATTGTCGCGGGCCTGATTCCGACAGCCGTCGGCATCGGAGCGGGGGCCTCGCAACGTTCCGCCATTGCCGTCACGATCATCGGAGGCCAGACGCTGTGCCTGATGCTGACGCTGCTGGTTGTGCCGGTGGGCTATGCCTACGTCGAGGACGTCAAGGCGTGGCTGGCGCGCCGCCGCACCAGCCCGGTTGAAGCGCCCGCGCCGGCCGCCGGCGACTGAGTAGTGCGCCCTCCCGCTCCGGCCCCACCGCCGGAGCGACAAAATAATTACATTTTTCTGACATCCGGGAGAGAACTTCGCGCGTCGATATCACTGAAGAAGGAGGAGGGGTAAATGAGAGCGCTGGAAAAACCCGAGATCAGAACCTATGCCGGCGGCGTTTACTGCCCGATCTGTACCCACACGGTCGAGGCCGAAGTGCAGACCGCCGGCAAACTGGTGCGCGTCAAACCCGGCCAGAAGTGCCCGCGTTGCACAGCGTCGCTCGATGCCGGCTACGTGCTCCGTCATCAGCAGGCGGCATAAATCAGGTGAATCCCCGACTATCGTTGGCCGGCAATGTGTAGTACAGTGGTTTTTACGGGACCAAAGATGAGACGAAAACCTGGGGCGGGTTCAGACCCGGTAATCCCGAAGGAAATCCTCGAACGAGCCAAGCGCTCCTTCGAATCCGATCGCCTTCGGCGACCCGCCAAGTGCATCGTCTGCGATTCCGAGTGCGCTCCGATTTCGGCCGAAGGCCTGTGCTGGGTCTGCCGTCGTCTGAAGATCAGCGCCTGGGGCGACAACGACGCCCAAATGCCGGCTCAGGAATAAGTCCCCGCGGCTCTCGCCGCGCTCTCAAAACCGGTCGAAGACGCGCCCGAGAAAACCTACCTTGTCGGATTCGAAGCTGCTCTGCGTGGCTTCGCCCGATATCCCCCGCACGGGATCCACCCGGACGGTCAGGAAGGAACGGAAGCGCGTCTCGTCGGCAACCGGGCAGACGTCCAGGTTAGTCGAGCACGGCGGGTCCTTCGCCCCGCGGTACGTGTTGCCGATGCTGGCGGCTTCGATGTAGTTGACGCCATTGATCAGGTAGCGCTCATAGACGTGCGAGTGACCGAAGCTGACGCCGTTCACGCCCCCGCGCTCGTATAGCGGCTTGAGGTCGCGCATCAAGTAGTCGGCGCTCTTGTCGTAGGTCATCCGGTCCGGGTCCGCCGGCGACGCGGCGGGGTCGGTGTAGGGCACATCGATGTCGGTGGCCCGGTTGAACATGTGCCAGTGCTGGGTGACCCAGATGGCGCGCTGCTTGTCCACCGCCCTGAGATCGCCTTCCAGCCAGTTGTACTGCGCGCTGCCGGCCTGGATGTCGTCGAACAGAAACCATCCCGGTTTCAGCGTGGCGGCCCAGGAAAACCACCGGTTCAGCGAAAGCGAAACGATGTGCAGGCCGCCGTAGTCGGCCGAATACCAGTGCTTGCCGCCGGCGCCGGATTCCTGTTCCGGGTACAGCGTCGGGAACAGTTGCATGTAGATCCGCATCGACAACTTCTCCCGGCTGCACTCGGCGCGATTGCGCAAAAGGTCCTGCTGATCGATTTCATGGTTTCCGGGAGTGGGGTAGATGGGCGCGTACTGCAACAGGCGGGCGCCGCCCTCGATCTGCTGCAAAACGTTGAAGAAGCGCTTGTCGTCTTCCTCCCTGGTCCCCGGCACGGTGAACCATTCGCCGGCCTTGCGCGGGTCGTTGACCATGTCGCCGTTGAACAGGATGAAGTCGGGACCCTGCTGGCCGGCCATCCGGACGGTTTGCGGGATCTGCTTCATCAGTTGCAGGTCCGACAGCAGCACGAAGCGGACCGGCGTGCCGTCGGCCGGCGCGGTGCGAAACCAGAAACCGCCCATGGATTTCCGGAATCCCGACGCCGAAACGCTGGTAACGCGGTAGGAATACTGCGCGCCGGGCTCCAGACCTTCCAACCGCGCAATCTGCTGGAAGACCCGCAGCGGGACCGTATAGTTGCCTTTCGCGTCCACGGTGAGCAGACCTTCGATCTCGCGCGTCACCGCCTTGACCCGGTTCGAGTCGTCGGCGCCGGGTCCGAATTCGACGAACGATTCGGCAGTGGGCTCGCTGGTGAGCCAGGCGACGTCCATCGAAACGGCCGGCTGCAAGCTCATCAGGTACGGCTCGGTGAACATCAGCGGCAGGTCGGCGCCCCAGGCCGCCAGCGCCGCGCAGAGCGCGAAGCAGATACTCGCGAGGGTCCTCATGCCTTCAAGTCCTCCTGGTTGGGATGGCGTTTCAGATCCACGCCGTCCTTGGCAAGCTGCGCCTGGATGTCGGCGACTTTGAGTTCGCGCGGCGGTTTCCCGCGCGCGACGGAGAAGGCCGCGGCGATCCCGGCGGCGTGGCCGGTGGCCATGCAATTGCCCATGCTCTTGCCCGCAGCCGCGCCCACGTGGGTGGCCGAAATGCAGCGGCCCGCCACCAGCAGGCCGTCCATTTTCGCGGGCACGATCGAGCGGTACGGAACGTCGTGAACCTTCATCCGCTCGTAGCGCACAAAGCCGATATCCAGGAAACCGCTGCGCCAGGCGATGGCGTCGTCGAAACGGCTGCCGTTCTTGGCGTCGTCTTCCGTTAGCAGGTACGCGCCTTTCACCCGCCGCGTCTCGCGCACGCCGATCTGCGGGCCGGTGTTGGCCAATTGCGCCCTGGCGAACGCCGGCCCGCCGAACTCGCGCAGCGCCTCGGCGATCTGAATGGCCTGCCGCCGGCAGTAGCGCTCGGCTTCGGTGAAGTCCTCGAGCTTGGTCGCGTCGAGCGATCCGCGCAGCTTGGTCCCGGAATGGTTGATGGTCACCGCGTTGTTGAGCGGGAACGGGGACAGGCTCATCGTTTCCGGCAGCAACGGGTACTTCGAGCGCGCCTGGTCGAGCAGGCGCTTCGACGCGCCGCCGGCCATCGCCTTCCGCGCCGCGTCCACATCCACGTTGGTGACGATGAGGTTCAGCGTCATGGGCGACAGAAACCCGTCGGTTTCCCGGCCCTTCATGGTCTCGGCGCCCGCGAAAAACGCCACATCCGCGTCGCCTGTGGCGTCGACCACCGCCCGGGCGCGAATCTTCCGCATTCCTTCTTTTGATGCCACCACGACGCCCGCCACCCGGTTGCGTTCGACCGTCGCGCCGGCGACGCGGGCGTGCAACAGGTACTTCACGCCCGCCGCTTCCAGCGCGTCCATCAAAACAACCTTCAGGTACTCGACGTTGGTGATCAGCGCGTGATCGCGAATCATGAGCGCTTCGTCGCCGTAGACCTTCAGCCGGCTGACGACCATGTCGTGGACCTCGCCCCGAGTGCGCCCTCCGGGCAACATCTGGTTGATGGTCATGCCCAGGCCCCACGCGCCGACCCCGCCCAGGAACGCGTGGTTCTCGATCAACAGCGTTTTGGCCCCGGCGCGCGCGGCGCCAATCGCCGCCCCGATGCCGGCCGGGCCGCCGCCGGCCACCACGACATCCCAGTCGCCGCCCAGTTGCGGCGTCTGGGCCAGCGCCACGCCCGCGCCGGAAAGAAACTGCCTGCGATTAACCGCCATCCTGAACCTCCGTGAAATGGAGTGTATCAATTTGCGCACCAGTCGGCTATCATCAGTGGTTTATGAATCGCCGCAACTTTCTCGCCAGTCTGGGCGCCAGCGCTTATGCCGCGCCCGCCAATCCCCACAACGTGCTGTTCATCGCGGTCGACGATCTCAACGATTGGATCGGCTGCCTGGGCGGCCACCCGGACATAAAGACGCCCAATCTCGACCGGCTCGCGCGCAGCGGCGTGCTGTTCACCAACGCCCATTGCGCCGCGCCGCTGTGCAACCCCTCGCGCGCGGCGCTGATGACCGGCATCCGCCCGGCCACCTCCGGCGTTTACACCAACAGCCAGCCCTTCCGCAAGTCGCCCACCGGTCCGGGCGCCGTCACCCTGGCCCAGCATTTCCGCGCGCACGGTTACCGCGTGATCGGCGGCGGCAAGATCTTTCACGGCTCCTACCCCGATCCGAAAAGCTGGGACGAGTATTTCCCTTCGCAGGTCCGGAACAAGCCGCCCGATCCCGTGCCGCCAAACCTCCCCGTGAACGGCATCCCGAACGCCGCCCAGTTCGACTGGGGGCCGCTGAACGTGCCGGATTCGGCCATGGGCGACTACAAAGTCGTCGACTGGGCCGCGCGCGAACTTCAAAAGAAGCAGGACCGGCCGTTCTTCCACGCCGTTGGGCTGTTCCGCCCGCACCTGCCCTGGTACGTGCCCGGCAAGTACTTCGATATGTACCCGGCCGACAAGGTCACTCTGCCCAACGTGAAGGACGACGACCTGGACGACGTTCCGGCGATGGGCAAGAAATTCGCGCGCCCCGAGGGCGACCACCGCAGGGTCATCCAATACAAGCAGTGGCGCAAGGCGGTGCAGGGTTACCTGGCCTGCATCAGTTTCACGGACACGATGCTGGGGCGCCTGCTGGACTCCTTTGAAGCCAGCCCGCATGCCAAGAACACCACCGTCGTGCTGTGGAGCGACCATGGCTGGCACCTGGGCGAAAAACTTCACTGGCGCAAGTTCTCGCTTTGGGAAGAGGCCACTCACAACGTGCTCATGATGTCGTCTCCGGGCCTGACCCGGCCGGGCGGCCGCTGCCAGCGCGCGGCCAATCTGATGGACGTCTACCCCACCCTGATCGACGTCTGCGGCCTGAAGAAACGGCCCTGCGAGGGCGACAGCCTGCTGCCGCTGCTCAAGGATCCCAACGCGCGCTGGGACCGGCCCTCGGTGACCACCTATCTCAAGGGCAACCATTCGGTGCGCACCGAGCGCTGGCGCTATATCCGCTACAGCGACGGCGGCGAAGAGTTGTACGACCGCTCCAAGGACGAGATGGAGTGGACCAACCTGGCCTCGAAACCCGAGCATGCGCAAGTGAAGCTGGACCTGGCGAAGTGGATGCCCAAGGTCAACGCGCCGGAATCGCTGCAAGAACGCGGCGTCGACGAGATCGACTAAACCGCTAGAATGGTTGACGGATGAGCCTGCCACAATCCGCCCTCGACTTCATGGCCGCCCACATCGAGCGCGCCCGCGCCCAGCGGCCGAAAATGCGGGTGGTGTTTCCCGAGAGCGACGACCCGCGCGTGATCGCCGCGGCCGAGCGGCTGAAGCGGAACGGGCTGATCGAGCCCATCCTGATCGGCCCGAAGCCGGCATCCCTGCCTGCCGGCGTCGAGTGTATCGATCCGGAGACCTCGCCGAATGTGAAGAAGTACGCGGCCATTTTCTTCGAGCGGCGTCGTTCGCGCGGCGTGACCGAGGTCGAGTCGCGGATGATGGCGCTCAAGCCGCTGTACTTTGCCAAGCTGATGGTCGCCGCCGGCGACGCCGACGGCTGCGTGGGCGGCGCCTCGACGACCACGGCCGACGCCGTGCGCGCCGGGATTCGCTGTATCGGCACGCAGCCCGCCGTGCGGACCGTCTCGAGCGTCTTCTTCCTGTGCGTGCGAAACCCCGACTTCGGCCACCGCGGCGTGCTGGCGCTTTCCGACTGCGCCATCAACATCGAGCCGAACCCGTCGCAGTTGGCCGACATCGCCATCGCCACCGCCCAGAGCGTCCGCACGCTGCTGCGGACCGAGCCCATCGTCGCGCTGCTGTCGTTTTCCACCAAGGGCAGCGGCAAGCACAAGGCTTCGGAGAAGGTGGTGGAGGCGCTGCGAATCGTGCGCGCGCGCGCCCCCGAGCTTCACATCGACGGCGAGTTGCAGGCCGACGCCGCGCTGGTGCCCGCCGTGGGCCGGTCGAAGGCCCCCGGCTCGACCGTCGCCGGCAACGCCAACACGCTGATCTTCCCCGACCTGGCCTCGGCCAACATCGCCTGCAAGATGGTCGAGCGCCTGGGCGACGCCGCCACCATCGGACCCTTCCTCCAGGGCCTCGCCCGCGCCGGCAACGACCTTTCGCGCGGCTGCTCGGTCGACGACATCTACAACGTCGGCGTGATCACCGCGATCCAGGCCGAGGCCTTCCTCGAAAAGCGCGGCCAATAGCGGTCTCACGGCCGGGCCGATCTGAATTGCCGGTGCGCCGGGTTGTTGCCGGCTTGGGACCCTTGACATCTTATGGCGGCTTCGATAGCATCCTTGCAGGGGAGTCCAAATGAGAAGACCAAGTCTGAGCGGTTATTTCCTGTATGCGGCAATACTTTGCGCGCTGGCCGTTCCGCAAGCGAGCCAGGCACAGGTGCTCTACGGTTCGATCGTCGGCAACGTGAAGGACGCCAGCGACGCCGTGGTCGCCGGCGCCAAGGTGGCGATCACCCACGTCGAAACCAAGCAGTCCCGCGAGGAAACGACTAACGCGATGGGAGGCTACAGCTTCCCGACACTTCCGCCCGGGACGTATGAGTTAAAGGTCAACAAGGATGGGTTCAGCCCCTTCACGCAAACCGGCCTCTCGATCACCGTCAACAACGTGAGCCGTCTGGATGTGACGCTGAGGGTCGGGGGAGTGACCGAGTCGGTGACGGTGACCGGCCTGGCGGCCGCGCTGCAGACCGACCGGGCGGAAGTGCGGACGGAGATGGCCAGCCAGCAAGTGCAGGCTCTTCCCACGTCGCTGGGGCGGAACTACCAGCAGCTTCTGGTGATGGTGCCGGGCTTCAGCCAGCCTCAAAACGCCAACTCGGTTCCCTCCAATCCGTCCCGGGCGTTGGGCTTCAACGTCAACGGGATGAGTTACAGCATTAACAGCACCAGAATCGACGGCGCCCAGTCGATCAACGTCTGGCTGCCGCACGAGGCGGCGTATGTGCCCACCCTGGAATCCGTCGAGACGGTGACCACGGCGACCAACAGCTTCGACGCCGAGACCGGATTGGCCGGCGGCGCCGCCATTTACGTGCAGACCAAGAGCGGCACCAATGATGTCCACGGAGCGATTTTTGAAAGCCACAGCAACCAGCACCTGAAGGCGAAACCCTTCTTCATCCCGCCTGGCGCGGTGAAGCCCAAGCTGGTCTACAACGAATTCGGCGGCGCTGTGGGCGGACCGATCAGGAAGGAGAAGCTGTTCTACTTCGTTAGCTACGAGCGGAACAACGACCGCGAGAGCGCCAACCAATACGTAAACGTTCCGACGGCCGCGATCAAGAGCGGCAATATGACCGGCTCCAACAATCCGATTTACGATCCGGCGACGGGGGATTCGACCGGGTCCGGCCGGACACCGCTGCCCGGACAGATCGTGCCTGCCTCGCGCATCAGTAAGATCACCAGGACCCTTTCAGACAAGACACCGCTGCCCAACGTACCCGGCGATCCCCTGACGCAGAACTACTTTGCGACCGCGAGTTACATCTTCGACCGCAACCGGCTGGACGCCAAGGTGAACTGGAATGCGGGCAAGCTGACGATGTTCGGGCGGCTGGGCTTTCTGCGCTACAACATGGACAACCCGCCGGTATTCGGCGAGATGGGCGGAACGCAGACCTCCGACGTGGCCGGCAACCCGGGCCACGGGTGGGGCGATACGTACACCATCGTGGCGGCCGGCAATTACATGCTCACGAACCGGTTCATCGTGGACGCCTACTTCGGCTGGACCACCCTGGGCACCAATGTCGACACCCCGGGCGTCGAGGACCAGCAGGGGCTGAAGTTGGGGATCCCGGGGACCAACGGTCCGGCGAGGTACCAGGGCGGTTGGCCGAAGTTCTCAGTAAGCAACTATTCGGACCTGGGCACTCCGGGGGCTTATCTCCCCTATTACCGGTCGGATCCCTCGAAGAATTACGTCACGAATTTCAACTGGATAAAGGGAACCCACGATATTCGCTTCGGAGTGGATGTTTCCTACCAGGCGATGAACCACATTCAGGCCGAGGGTGGATCTGGGATCGGCGCCGGCATGGGAGGTTTCACGTTCACGGGTGGCCCGACAACCCTGCGCGGCGGTCCCACCTCGAACCAGTACAACAGTTACGCGGCGTTCCTGCTGGGCCTGCCGGCCAGTGTGGGAAAGAACGTCATCACCAGCAAAGACGACAAAGTCACCACGCGCGCCTGGCAGTACAGTTCCTATGTGCGCGACCGCTGGAACGTGACGCCGAAATTGACGCTGTCGGTGGGAGTGCGCTGGGAGTACTACCCCCTTCCCACGCGCGCGGATACCGGGCTGGGGTTCTACGATTTCTCGAACAACACGGTGCGCGTGTGCGGCTACGGTTCGGTTCCCGCGGGCTGCGGCGTGGACCTGGGCAAGTTTCGTCTCCTTCCGCGGATAGGCCTGGCTTATCGCGCCTCCCCCACCTTCGTGATTCGCGCGGGCTATGGAATCACCAACGATCCCTGGTCGCTGGCGCGGGGGTTCCGGACCAACTTTCCGGCGATGTTGAGCCTGGATTACTCGGGCGAGAACTCGTATCAGCCGTTCGGCCGAATCGAGAACGGCATCCCGGCGCCGGTGCTTCCCGACATGGCAAACGGCATCGTTGCGATTCCCAAGACCTACGCCGCGAACAGCCTGCCTCAGAAGTTCAAGCGCGGCTACATCCAGTCCTGGAATCTCACGTTGCAGAAGGAGCTTCGGCACGGGTTTACGGC
>JAUYBU010000257.1 GCA_030693045.1 Bryobacterales bacterium
TGGTCAACCTGGCCGCCTCGCCCGCGCACCAGAAGACGCTTGCCGCCATGCGCGCCGACGTGCACGCCTGGCGCCGCAAGACACGCGCCCCCTGGACCATCCTCGGAACCTACAAAGGCGAGGAGCCGGGCGACTCGTTCGAGGAGCGGCAACTCCGGCTGGATCCCGGCCGGCCGCCGCGGTGAACGTCTGGCCAAGACGGGGCCGGCCTCTGGTGTGACGGCGACTTCAGGGGAGGGGTGTGCCAGAGCGCGATTTGGGGCCATTCCTGATTTGGCGACCGCTCGGACAAGTGGAATTCTCAACCTCGCTGATAAGGACTTTAGCCCTGCTGAGCAGTGGCACCAGCCACGCGAGCTCAGGTCAGAGTGTACAGGCAGAACCGTGGAACGCAATGATGGAGCTTGGGAGCGTCCATGTCGATGCTGGCAGCTTAAGGAAGATGCTCAATCTGCACGTCCCCCCAATGCTCTTTGAGGTATTCGGCAACAAGACGGCGGTGGCAGTGGTGCGGCTTCTCCTCGCTGCAAAGCAGGCAACCGCCGTCCAGAATTTCGCGCGACGTGGTTTCGATGTGCCGCGACTGCATCAGGTCAAGGAACTGTTGCTCGTACAGTTGCCAATTGCCGTTCTTGGCTTTCTTGTATGGATCGAGAATATCAGCCGTCGGCGCCAGTTCGGGAAGATGTAGGTAATCGATGTTGCAGATTGCTTTAGTGAAATACCGCAGATCGTCTTTTTTTGTGAAACCAGCAAGTTGTGAGACGTTCTTCAGCCGGACATCGATCAGACGTTTCACTCCGGCGATCTTGATCCGCGTGAAGAACGTCTCGGCCGACTTCTTGGTAAACCCAATCGTGAAGATCTTCATCCGATCGCACCCTTCACCGTCGCATCCGCAGGCTCGGCAAGCTCGAAAGCGATGCGTTCCTCTTGCCGGCGGTAGGCGTCGGCCAACAGTTCTTCGCGTGAGTGGAACATATCGTGTTCCGGTAGATTGACCATGCGGGCCAACCGGCTCAGCGCGGCGTCATGACTCTCCAAACGACCGTCCGCATGAATATGCGCGATAGCGACACCGAACTCCGCCAGATGCCGCGCCACCAAAATCGTGCGGTGACACGCAAGCGGTTCTCGTTCCGCGCACATGAGCGCAATCCTAAAATCCTCTTTCATGCCACGGAGGACGCGTTTAAGGCCGTGTTTGAATAAGTCGGTTTCGGCAATGCGGTTGTACTGCACCTTCCCACCTTCATAGCAATGCGGATCGTCGCTCCGCGCGCCGAGCTCCTTACCCAAGAAGCGATATGAAATGCCGTGCGCCAGCAACGCTTTTTCCAACTCCTCACGGTTGAACTGCGGATTCATCCGGCTGTAGGGCTTCGAGCGTACATCGCAAAGAGCGGTGATGCCATGCTCGCGCAGCAGAGCGATGAAGCGCTCCCTTGGGTGCGTCGAGTGTCCGATGGTGAAAACGGTGTCTTGCACGGTCTTGCTCACAGAGGCGGATTCCTCATGATCGCGGCCACAAGCTTGTGACATCGATCATCGTGTTCGTAAGGTTCGGTCAAGCTTACGCAAAGATATACATCGGTCAACGGGTATGCGCCTTCTTCTTTTCCAACAAACGCGTCACGGCCAACGGGATCGGTCAAGCTCAAATTGTGGTGCGTGCCGTTGTAGTCGAAAGCCGCTCTATAGGTCTTCTTTCCAGTCCAATAGTGGCGGCCGACCTCGACATTGAAGTTGTCCGGCTTGATAAGTACCAGAGAATCCCGCAGCGCGAAGGCCTCCGAGTGGCTGATGCAGTCATAGTAGCCGCCGCCTTTCGTGTGATCGTTGTTGATCCAAAGCGTGGCCGGACGGTCGCGCAGCTGCTCAAGCGCGTTAAAGGGAAGTTCGCCAATCTTGACCCAACGACCCGCATCGATGACGTGGTTTTCAGTCTGATGGTGACGGGGATCGGGATTCAGCAACGGAATATCGATGATGTCCAAGAGCTTCGGACTCGAACCATTCTCGTATCGGTATTCCGAAAACGACACCTCGGCCGTAGGACGCGGGCTCACAGGTCGAATCCATCCGCCAAAACCATTTCCAACCACCTCCCGGCCCGCAAAGCAGCGGCCGCTCGGCGGTTTGTAGGAGTTCGCCAAGCAAACAATACGTTTGACGTAGGCCATCTGTCCCTACATCCTTTGCTCAATTTGCCTCGCCTCTGCGCCGACAGCATCGGCATCAATCGCGCTGGGCGATGGCTCGGCATGACCGAGCCGTTGCTGCACCACGTTCAAGAACCTCCGAGACGACGCCTTTAATGCCAAGAGTCTGCCGTCCTCATAGCAAAGCCACACGCGTTGGATGACTGGTTGCTTTGCTCTACGAACTCTCGAAGGACTGCTCCAATTGACGCGCGGGCCGCTCACGAGCGCAAACGATCGAGCAGCAGACGAGCACACCATTCCGGTCGCTGAGATCGGCATCGTGAAAGCCTAGGAGCACCAGCGGATAGGGCGCCTAGTCCACCAATCTCCAGTCTACCGCTAAGTTGACGAAAAACGCGCTACCCGTAGAAGTGGGACGAAAGAAACGCGAAGTCGGGTTCGCGCAAGTTTGGTACGGTGGATACCGCCGTCCGCGATCAGTTGCGTTCCGCGTGGGGCGGGCGCTGAACGGGTTCGGCGGAATTCCCAGGGCGGAGTTGGGTCTGGTTCTATCCGGACACCGCGTTGCGCCGCGTGCCTCGTTGAGATTGTGCGCCGGCCGGCCCGGCCGCTACCTTCTGCGGGCCGGCTTGATGGTCCAGCGCGCGGGGTCCGGGCCGGGGCCTCGCAGGGCCGGGACGGTGAACTCGCCCTTGTCTCCCGCCAGCACGCGCGCGGCGGCGTAGAGATAGGTCTCCAGGGCCAGGGGCTGGTTCCCGACGGCGACCGTCGCCGGCAGTGCATCGAGAGGCTTCAGGATCTTGGCCGCCGCTACCACGTCGGCGGCGTTTACCTTCGCCTGGGCCGGTGGCGCGGGCCGCGCCGGTCCGAGCATGGTCCGCACCGCGATGGTCTTTCGCCCGGCCAGCGCCGCGGTGAACGCCTGCACGCAGTCACTCAGCGAAAGGAAGTCGTTCTCCAGCGCGACATGTTCGGGCAGCCTGTCGGCGACGGCGGCGATCTTGCGCGCCGCCGCCCGCACCGTGAGTAAGTCGTATGTCCGTTCGAGATCGTCGCCGCGCACCAGCCCCAGTAAGTCGGTCGAAGTGGCCACGCGGACCCGGCGGTCTCCGGCCGCCGCGCCCACCAGTTCCTCCCACCACTTCCAGATGCGCGCCTGTTCCTCTTCCGCGCGGAGGCGCACCATACGACGCGGCTCGGGCTTGAACGGCGGCGTGCGCGGCTGCTTGCGCCCGCGGTCTTCGAAGTAGGTTCCGTCCCACGACGTGCCCTGCTTGTACCAGTTGTCCTCGTGAATCAGGCAGGTGACGAAGCTCAGGCGATCGCGCGCCAGTCCGTCGATTCTTCGCAGCAGGTACTTGCCCGGCGCGTGCTCCTGCGCCTCGGGATCCTCGGTGACGTTCCACCAGAAATTGCCCGCTTCCTCGCCCGCACCCACTCCGCGCGGCAGCACCTGCGCGCCGGTGGCGCGCTGCTTCGAGTTCGGCGGCACACGCAACACGCTGAAATCGGAGGGCCGCGCCAGCAGGCCTTGCCACCAGACCAGCGGGTAATCCGCCTCCCCGGCGCTGTGGTAGGCCACCACCATGCGCGCGCCCATCCGTGCCAAAACCTGACGGTCGAAGGCGACCAGGTGCGGAGGCGCCGCGCCCGCGCCCAGAGCCACCGGTTTTGCGCCCACCAACTCCGCGGTTCCGGCGTAACCGCCTTTCTTCGATGTGTCGAGCCCGCCGGTCTCGAGGTCGAGCCGCCAGGTTTCGTAGCGCTCGACCTCCCGGTACTGCTCCTCGAGGGGGCGGCCGAGCAGTTCGCGCCGCGCGGCCGAATCGAACCACAGCGGGTGCGGCGGGCGATGATGGTAGCCGAACGTCATGCCGAGCTTGTTCAGCTCCTCGATGGTGCCGGGCGCCTTCTCGCGCCATGCGCGCGCCAGCGGCTCGGTCACATAGAAGTCGGCGCGGACCCCGTGCCGGGCGAACAAGCGCGCCGCGCGCAACACCGCGGCGCTGCTCATGTCCGGGTCCAGCCAGTCATGGCAGTTAATGGCGAAGTTCACATAGACATACGCCGGACCTTCCGGCTTGCGCTGGTCCGTGGACGGAGCGGCCGCCGCGAGTAACAGCAGCAGCGCGGGAATCACTTCGCCTCCGCAATGCACGGGAATTGGAACGGCTTGCCCTGATACTCACTCCGCCAGCGCCGGGCGGTGGCGGTGAGCGAACTCCAGACGATCTTGCCTTCCTTCACCAGCGGCGCCAGCCCGTCCAGGTCCGCGGCCACCTTCGCGATCAGCTCGTCGCTGAGGCTTCTCTGCGCGATGAACGAGTTCGCGGTGTAGTAGCCCCCGGCGGGCGCCTGGCCGCCGGCGATGGCCGCGACGGTCTTGTGGATCGCCTCGATGCCCGCGTTCGGCATTCCCGCCCAGTTGAAGCAATTGCCGCCGATGTAGATCAGCCGGCGCGCGGGGTCGTGCTCATAGAAGTTGAAACGGTCCTTGGGCTTCCACACGCCGTGCCGCCGCTCGTCGGCGCCCTTGTGCAATCCCGTCGCCGCTCCCCACAGGACATCGGCTTTCCAGAAGGCATCCGGATACACTCGGCCCTTCACGCCGTTTTCGTGCTGCTCCCAGCCTTGCGGGTTATCCGGCGGAAGGAACATGAAACCGCCCACGTTGCTTGAAGGCGTCACACCCAACTGAGTATGAAGATAGCCGATGTCGGCATAGTTGTACTTAGTCTCATGCGCGTGGGGATCGGCTTCGAACCCGAGGTCCTCCACCATCCACCGGATGATATTCTTGCCGCCGGTGTTCTCGATTACATCGGCCTTGTCGTACTCCGCCACCGCCTTGAGGAACGTCCAGTCGGACTGAAAGTTCAGCATGGCCGACTTACTCTTGATGGTCAGTGCCAGCCGCCGCACCAGGTCGCGGCTGCGGAAGTAGATGTCCTTGTCCAGCCAGTTCGGCTGGCGCGGGTTGACTTCCTCGTTGTGGACCACGATGGTCAGATACAGCGGGGGCGCAGTGGGCTTCTCTGCCGCGGCGGCCGAGAACGCGATCAACATCGCACCGAGCATCCTGCTAGCGTTTGTCATTTCTCTTCTCCCAGTCGAGATACTTTTGCCGCACTTCGGCCGCGTTCGCCCAGCGCGCCAGGCCGGTGCGCACGAATTCCTTCTCCACGTCCGCCAGCCACCGTTCGAACAACCCGGCGCTCGCGGAGAAATCACGGACCTTCTTCGAATTGACCGCGATGTACCAGGTATTGATGCGGTCCGGATCGGCGAACTTCAGTTGCCGCCGGAGATAGTCGGAGGCCACCGCGAAGTCCCGTTCGTCGAGCGCCGGCGGCGGCTGGATGCGGTCTAGCGGCCGGTTCCACAATCCCGTCAGATAGCGCTCGTGCAGCTTTTCAAGCTCGTCGATGGAGTCGCCCGGGATGTAGATCACCTTGCCGGCCGGGTCGTGCCGCAGGAAGGTGGAGGTGGACCCCACGCGCCACGGATGCACCCGCTCGGCACGGTTCCACGGGATGGTCTCATGGTCGAAGGGGGAACCCGCCGTCACCTCCGGCGCCAGGATCGAGAAGAAACAGAGCATGACGTCGATCCCGTTCCGGACGGCATCCCCCACCCAGTCCGTGTTGGTTCGCCCCCATTGCCCGAAAAGGAACACCGGCGTGGCCCCGCTTTTCCGGATCAGGTCGAGCGTTTCGCGCGAGGGCGCGCCGTGCGGGAACCCGCCGATGGCGAACTGACAGTCCCGCTCGAGTTCCGGCAGCAGCTTGTCGCTGGCCTCCAGCGAGGCGGTCACGAAGCCCGGCTCCACATCCAGGTTGATGCGCGCGTCGTGTTTCGTGAAAACCTTGCCGAGCGAGCGCAGGCCGGCCGCCACCTGCCGGTATCGCTCGGGGCCGACCAGCTTGCCTTCCTCGACGTGAACCACCAGGCTGATCAGCATCGGGTTCTTGGTGGGCTGTGGCGGCGCTTGGGCGGGCCGCCCGGCGGTGCGCGGCGGCTTGCGGCCGTCTTCGGGCAGTTGCCCCAGCGGCGGCTGGCCGATCATTTCCCGGATGTAGCCCAGAACGCGTGCGCCCTGCGTCCCGATGCGCCCCGGCACCAGGCCCAGCGTTTTCGAGTCCGCGTGCCGGACATTGACCGGCCCGTCGCCGCCGCGGACCCACGGGGCGTCGCCCGCCAGCGCCGAGTTCAAGGCGTGAACGGCGTGGCCGTAATACCAGTGGTGGACGTGGTCGTCCTGGCCCTGCAGGCGCAGGTAGCGGCAGCGCACCTGCCGCATGAGGCGGAACGCCTCGCGCTCCTTCCAATAGTCTTCGTCGGCGAGCGAGGCGCCCAGAAACTCCCGCGCCATCCACTCCCCCTGGTGGTCTTCGTCGGGGAAGGGCGGCACGGCGGCCATGGTGCCGGGAATATTGAGCAGCAGCACGTGGCGCGTGGTGGGGCCCTCGGCGTCGATCCAGAATTTCACCGCCGGATCGCCCGGAGGCCGCGTCAGGGCGCCCGCCACCAGGATGCTGGCGCTGGAAAACGAAAGCACGCCCACATTGGAAGGGTCCACGTCCTTGCGCGCCAACACGTAACGGATCACGTCGCGCACGTTGGCCTGCCGCTGGGGTCCGTACTTGTCCTGGAACGTCCCCGGCGACGGGTCGTTCTCCTGCCCGGGATAAGAGAACGCCGCCACCGCGATACCCGCCCTTACCAGGGCGGCGGGCTCGCGAATTCCCATCCCGCGCAACGCGCCCGCCGTGTTGCCCCAAGGCGACACCGCCACGATGGCGGGGAACCGTTTGCCGGCTTCCGCGCGCGGATACCGGAAGACCACCTGAATCCGCTGGCCGCCGCCGGTTGGCACGGCCGACTCTTCCCGCATCACGCCCGGCGCTTCTTCTTCGGCCGCGAACACGAGCGGCGCGCACAACAACAGGAGCCACCTCACGGCTTGGCTTTCCCTCCACCGGCGCTTGGCGCGCCGCCCGTGTAAGTGACCCAGATCGGGCTCGACCAGGCCAACTGGCCGTCGGCCTGCGTCAGCCGCACATAGTAATAGCTCTCGCCGGACTGGATTCCGTTGTCGCGGAATTCGAACTGGCAGGATTTCCCCGCGGGCCGGGCGGTGTAGACGAAGGTGTTGTTCTTGATCACGTCGACGCGCTCGATCGGTCCGGTCGCCTGCGCCGCTACTTTCAACACCGGCTGATCGGCGGTTGGGAAGGCGTCCCCCATCAGATGCCCACCGATGCGCACGTCGAGGATAATATTGTCCGTGGCGGCGTAGGTGTTGCGGCGCCGCATCGCGTCCAGCAGAGCTTCGCGGCCTTTCACTTCCGGCGCTTCCACCAGCAGGCAGGCGTAGGCGTCGTGCGTGGCGATGTGATCGGAACTCGCCTGCACGCCCAGTTTCAGGCCCTTGGCCCAGGCGTTCCAGACGAATCCCTCGGGCCGCCACGGCACGCCGTGATGGATGTAGCGCTGGGCGGGCGTTTCGGCGCGGGGCGCGCCCTCGTATTCGTAGGAAGCGTGCAGGCCCTGGTAGATCTCGACGACCGGCTCGAGTTGGGGATCGTTGTCGCGCCAGTCGGTGCCCTGGTCGGTGGCCGTGCTGTGGGAGGTGGTGATGCCGCCGTTCTTCCTAAGATAGGGATACAGGACGGGGCCGGTGTTGCCCGTGCCGTTGCGCTCTCCGGGAGTGATCGGCAGTTCGCGCACGCCGCGCTGCGCGAAAATCGTGTTGCGGTGGCCGTTGGGATACGGCACGCTGCGCTCGGTGCCGAACAGCGGCCAGAACCTGCCGGGGACATGGAACGCATCCTCCGACTTCTCGGTCCGCCACCAGTTGTACTCCGAGGGGCCGCCGTACTGATGGTCGGCGACCAGCACGAAGTCGTACTGGCCGGCGCTGAGGGAGTAGCGGTAGAGATCCAGCAGGCTGCCGTCGCCAATGCCGTCCCCCGAGATGTCGGTGTGCCGGTGCAGGTCGCCGCGCAGGATGCGATACTCCTTGCCGCCCTCCCGGTAGCGGTAGGCCCGTATCGCGGCGACGTCCGCCGGCTCGTTCGGATGCACGGGGGTGGCTCCCGCCACGGCTTCCTGGAAGGGCGTCAGTTTCGCCGGCCCGGCTTGTCCGGAAAGCTTCAGCCGGGCGCAACTGACGCGGGTCTTCTCGGGCAGCACGCGCCGGAAAGTGCGCCCGTCGCGCGACCAGGCCAGCCAAAGGTCGCCGCCGCGGTCGACGGCCGTCGCCAGGCCGACATCATTCCGGCCGGCCGTGGATGCCAGCTTGACGGCCGGCAGCCAGCGGTCCCCTTCCAGCGCGGTGACCACCACTTCCCACAATCCATTGGTGCCCCAGTTGTTCTGAACGCGCTTCCGGTAGCTCCCCAGCATCCTTCCCATGGCCCACACCCGCCCGGCCGCGTCCGGCTGCAGGCGCACCATCTGGAAGTAGTCTCTCTGGCCGGGGGGAATGGCCTGCATGATGTCGGCCGGCTGTGTGAGGCGCGCCCCGTCCAGGCAGGCGACGCGGACCGCGCGGGTGCGGTACAGCCCGTTGCCTCCGCCGGGCTTGAAGCGCTGGCTGGTCCAATCCTTGCCCCAGTTCGATTCCCCGACGTCCCATGCCATCCACAGGCGGCCGTTGCGATCCGAGGCCAGCGAGACATTGGCTTCGAACAGCGGGGATTTAGTGATCTGGCGCACCGCGTCCAAGCGCCCCTGGGCGAGGCGGCGCACGTAGATATCGAAATTGCCCGCGTCGTAGCCGTCCCAGCCGATCCACACGTTTCCGCTCGTGTCGGCGGCGATGGCCGGGGCCCAATGATCGCCCGGTCCGGTGCTGACCTGGACCTCCGGCGACCAGCGCGCGCCGTCCCAGGTTCTGAGGAGGATCTCCGATTTCCGTTTGCGGAAACCCTGCCACGCTACGTGGACCTTCCCGCCCGCGTCGCGCGCGGCCGCCAGGTACAGGTTGGGACCTTCGCCGCTTGTGAGTCGCTGAACCTCGGACCACTTTCCCGCTTCCAAATAGCGGGCGCAAAGGCTCCAGACGTCTCCGTCCTTGGCGGACCAGATCACCCACATTCGGCCGCGCGCGTCCTCGGCGATCGCGGTGCGGAAGTTGTCCGAGAGTTCCGGCGGGCTCACGCGGAGCGGCGCTTCCCACCCGCCGCCCGATCGGCGCGAAACCCAGACCGCGTCGGCGCGGTTGGCGTAGGAAATCCAGGAGGCCCACAGATTGCCCTGCGAATCGGCGCTGATGGCCGGGTAGTCATCCTGGCCCCCGGCGCCCGGGAGATCCGTCGCGGCCGGGAGCAGCTCGACCGTGGCGTCGCCGTCCAGAAAACTCAGGGGCCGCGCCAGGGAGAGATCGGTCATCGAAAACGAGAACCGGCCGCTTTGGGTGCTGACTTCGACGCGGGCCGTGGCCGGCGCCTCGATCGAGGCGACAATGCCGTTCGGGATCAGCCGCCTGGGCCCGGGCGTGGATGTATCCCAGTCGCGCGGTGTCAGGGCATCCGAATACAGGGATTCCCGCGTCCGGCACTTCCAGCCACGCTCGCCGGCAATCGCATCGGTGTCCTCGAAGTTCACACCATCGAGCCGCGCGAGGCGGCCGGACGATATCGAGATCTCGCCGTCGAAGACCTTCGGTCCGGTCGCTTTGACCCCGAACATAATCCGCAGATCCGCCGCGCCCGGATCGGCCCGCGTCGAAGAGTTCGAATTGGTGCGCGAAGCCGTCTGCGCGGCCAGCGCCGCTGCCATGGTCAACAATAGGATTGGTTTCATTTCACCCCGCGTGCAATATCATACATGCTTGCCGAGATCCGCTTCAGGGCGTCCGTAGCCGGCGTGTAGTAACGGCCCCACGGGTCCTGAAGCCCGGAGTGCTGCTTCTCCGGCTGGTTCGTTTTCAACCCGTCCATCCAGCCGCACCAGCTCCAACCCACGAAATCCGGCCGCGCAAAGGCGTTCCAGCCAAACTCCAATGTGCGCTGCGCCCGTTCCCGCTGGTCCCGGCAATGCGGCCCGTAAGGGTTCGGCATCTGTTCGTAGGGCACGGAGTAGGAAGAGTCGCCGTTGATCAGCGGTTTGCCCGACAGCCGCGACCACCGCTCGATTATCGGTTTCTGTTCTTCCCAGTAGCCGTACATCTGGTAGAACACCAGGTCCATGTGCCGGGCCGCCAGCTTGACGATCGAATCCGGCGCGTCGGTGTTGGCGTTGAGCTTGTCGCCGACAATGAGGTGGTCGCGGTCGTACTTGCGGATCGCCGCGACCGCCACGCTGTAATAACGCTCCACCACCCGATCGAGGAAGAAGAGGTTGTCCGCGGTCTCCGCCGCATTGGCGGGATCGGCTTGCGGACGCCAGTTCACGGCCTGCTCGAGCGCCTCGAACGACTCGAACCGCGCCGAGTAGGCGCGGTTGAACCCCGCCACCGCGCCCCGGTACCGCTCCCGCATGGCGGTGGTGTAGGCGCGCTTGCCCGGCGCCTCCGGGCCCAGATTCCTCAGCACTCGCGGCCAGGTCGGCAATCCCTTCCGCACGGCGCCGTAAACGCTGTTGGAGCGCGCGGCGGCGTCCAGATCGGTGAAGATCGGACCGTCGGTCATGAAGTAGCCGATCAGGAAACGGTCGTCTTTTCTGGGCAGCACTTCCGCCTGCGCCACCCGGTCGCAGTGGGCTTCGAATTCGGCGGAGAAGACGTCGTGGAACTGCTTTTCCGATGGCGTCATGTAGTGGCAGATGTCCACGAAGCGCGCCGTGTGAATGTAGGGCACGAAGCCGGGCGGCAAGTCGCGCAAGGTCGAATGCACACCCAGCGTGTTCATTCCCAGTGCATCGAGATCGGCCCGCACTTTCTTCCGGTAACCCTCCACAAATTGGTCCCCGAACGCCTTGGTCCAGTGGTCGATGCACTCGGGGCGCTTCAGCAGGCCGGGCATCACGTGGTTCAGACCGAACGAGAGAAACGCATTTCCGTCCGGAGTGACCAGCCACCAGCGGTCCTTCTTCTCAAGACGGAAGAAGCCGGAGCGCTCGAAGCGAATATCCGGACACCCCCCAAAACGGTCCCGGCGTCCAAGCGCCTCGGGGGCCAGCAGCAGCCCACCCACAAAACCTCGCCGTGTGATTGCCATCCCGCGTTTATTGTATGTTGACATTGAAGGAATGTCAATGATACTATCCCACCATGCGTCCCGTGGGTACCATCGCGCTGGGACCGGCGGCGGGCGACACCGCTGGGATCTCGACCACGCGTCCGCCGGGTATCATCGCGCTGGGACCGGCGGCGGACGATACCGCGGGGATCTCGACCACGCATCCGCCGGGGGGCATCGCGCCAGGCCCGGCCGTGAGCAACACCGGCGGGATCTCGACCACGCGTCCGCCGGGGAGCATCGCACCAGGCCCGGCCGCGGGCAACACCGCCGGGATCTCCACCATGCGTCCTGTGGGTACCATCGCGCCGGGCTCGGCGGTTGAGACCGCCGGGGTCTCGACCACGCGCTCGCTGGGGGCCATCGCGCTGGGTCCGGCCGCGGGCGACACTGCCGGCATCTCCACCATGCGCTCCGAGGGGACCATCGCGCCGGGACCGGCCGCGGGCAACACCGCCGAGATCTCCACCATGCGCTCCCTGGGGATCATCGCGCTGGGCCCGGCCGTGAGCAACACAGTCGGCATCTACGGTGTTGTTTCGGTTCCGCATCGCCAGCGGCTGTTCTGCTCGAATCTCCACAGCCCATGGCTCACGGTGATCGACACCGCGCGGCGCGCTTTCACCGGCGTCGTCCGCCTGGAAGAACGCGAGCAGAGGGGCCTGATGGAGATGGCGCGTCATCCCCGGACTGGCCGCATCTACGTGGCGAACGAATTGAAGCACTGCCTCTACGTCGTCGATCCGGAGAAGGAGCGGCTGGAAGCGGTGATCGAGACTGGCCGCGAGCCGCACTACATCGATTTCGATGAACGGACCGGGCACATTTTTGTCGCCTGCGGGGCGGACAACGCCGTGCTCATGCTGGACGCCGGCCACCGGAAGCTGAAGACGCTCGGGGTGGGAGCGACGCCGTGGGGCGTGGCGGTGGACTCGCTGCGGCGGCGGCTGTACGTCGTCTGCCAGGGCGACAGGACGCTGTGGCGCTTCCGCATGGAACCGCTCGAGCCGATCGGCGCGCCGATCCGGCTGGGCGCGATGCCCAGGTTCGTGGCCGTGGATCCGGTGACCGGGAACGTCCTGGCGGGCGACCGGCGCGAGCGCCGCCTGCGGGTATTGGATGGCGAATCGGGCCGGCAGATCGCGGCTCCGGAAACCGAATTCGATTCCATCGGGATCACCGTGGATGTGCGCTTCCGGCGCTATTACGTGGTCAACCGCATGGGCCGCCTGGAGGAGGAGATCGGACAGCCGTCCAGCGTGAGCGTGATCGACGCCGAAAAGATGGTGACGTTGCGCCACGTGCCGGTGGGCAAGATCGCTCACTACCTGGCGCTGGACGACCGCCAGGCTTACGTCGCCAACGAGGATTCGCTCGACGTCTCGGTGCTGGACCGCAGTCGGATGGAGGAAGTGGCCCGGATCGGCAGCCTGGGGCAGACTGTGGACGGCATGACGATTCACCCCGGCAACGGCCGGATCTACGTGCCCAGCCACCTGACCGAGGAAGTGATTGTCGCCGACCCGGCGGCGGGCAAGGCCATCGCGCGGGCCAAGGTGGGAAGCTGGCCCTCGGGCGCGGCCATCGACAGCCGGCGCGGCCTGGTGTACGTCACCAACATGGACAACGGCACGCTGACGGTGCTGCGGGACACCGACCACGCCAAGGCCGGGGAGATCGACCTGGGCGCGGGCACGAACAAGATCCACCGGCTGTGGTCCCGCGTGGCGGTGGACGAGGGGCGCGGGAAGATCTACGTCACGCTCACGCGCTTCAACGGCCTGGCGGTGGTGGATGGAAAAACCCGCCAGGTAGAGCGCCGCGTGCGGCTGGGCGAGGCAAACCCGGACGTGCAATCGGCCTACGTGCGCGCCTTCGAGTTTGGCCTGGCGGTGGACCAGGCGAGCGGCCTGGTGTGGGTGTTGAACGGCCACCGCGCGCGTCTGTCGGCGGTCGATCCAGGGGCCGGCAAGGTGGTTGCCTCGCTCGACCTGGGCGCGCTGGACCTGCCGTTGGAGCGCCGCTTCAGCCCCTTCTCGATGCTGGCCGCGCACCCGGCGCGCAAGCGCGTGTACGTCTACAACTGGATCGTCTCGACCGAGACGCACAAGGTCGTGGGCATGATCCCGCGCGAGATCGGCACCGGCGTCACGGCCGTGGACGAGGCCCACAACCGTCTGTATGTTCACGGCGTGCGCGGCCTGACGGTGGTGGACGCGGCCACTTTCGAGCGGATCGCCTTTCTCCCCCTGGAAGCCGAGCCGGGCGGAGAGCCGTCCGAGGTGCGCACCTTTTACAGCGTGGACCTTGCGCGCCGCCGCGTCTACGCCGTGCGCAACCTCATGCTCGGCGGCAACCAACTGGAAATCTACGAGGCTCCCGAATGAACTTTCGAATCATCCTCTGTGCGATCGCAATGGCGGTCGCCGCGCAGGCCGCGGCGGCGCCCCGCTACATCTACGTGTTCCACAACCTCAACAGCTTCGTCGGGACGGCGGAGCAGGAGCTGGCCGTGGAAGCCTACAAGGGACTGGAGGAGGTGGGGCGGCGCAACGGCATCACTGTCGAGCCGTTTTTCACCGGGCTTTCCTTCGAGATGTACCAGCGGATGGCGCCGGAGTTGCTGGAGGCGCTCAAAAAGAGCGGGCGCGACTGGCACCACCACGGCGCCAACCGCGCGCCCAATCCGCAACCGATCCAGCGCGTGGCCAATAAAACGTGGCCCGAGGCCATCCGCGCGATCGAGGAATACGAGAGTTCGGCGCTCGACATCCGCACGGGCAAACTCGACCCCTCGCGGCCGGGCGGGCTGACGCGCATGGTCGAGTACTTCGGGAGGCCGCCGCTCGCGACGGGCCGCTTCGTCCGCGCGCCCATCATGGCGGCTATCAAGGACCGCTACGGGGCCAAGATGGGCGTGGGCACGCACGACTGGTTCGGCGTGCCGTCCTCCTGGCTGTGGTACATGGGGACGCTCAACCGCCCCGACGACGCTTTTGTCCACCCCAACTGGGACTTCATGGAGTGGGTGCGCGTCGAGTGGGCCGTCAAGCGCGGCGAGGATCCCAAGACCGTGAAGCGCAGCCGCCCCAACGAGCCCTGGGACATCTTCGCGAAGATCGACGAGCGCCTGAAGCAGCTCGACCCGGACACGCCGGCCTTCCTGGTGTTCGGCTTCCACAACAACGACCTGTTCGGCTTCAACTTCGAAACCAAGACGCGCTTCGAGCCGGAATACCGCAAGTATTTCCTGGAGAAGATGGATGAGTTTCTGAAGTGGGCGATTCAGAAGAAGGGTTTCCAGCCGGTCACGCTGCGCCGGGCCTACGACATGGCGCGGGCCAACTTCATCACCCCGACCGTGGCGGACGCGCCGGTGCTGGCGTCGCAGATCGTCGAATCGGTCGAAAAGCAGAAATCGCTGCCGCTGTACGTGCGCGCGCCGCGCAGCGGCCACTCGCTGGTCGAGGCGTGGCAGGTGCTGGCCGCCGCGCTCACCGGCCGGCAGGCCGAGGTGAAGGATTTGCTGGGGCCGGTGGAACTGGTTCCGCTATCCGCGCAGCCGGTAGGCGCGACCGGCGAGGAGGTTCGCGCCGCGGTGCGGGCGCTGCCCGCCGCGAGCTCGATTCCCGCGCGCGTGAGCGTGGCCGGCAAACTGGCGAATGCGGGCGAGTTTCTTTACCTGATGGCGCGGGTGGTGGCGGGGGCCAAGGCCGCCGAAGCGCCGCCGGTAGCCATGACGCCGCCGGTAGCCGCGCGCGAGGAGCGTTTCGGCGACGCGCTCTCGCTGCTTCAGATGTGGACTTACAAGCCCGCTTATTTCGGCAAAGCCGGTGCGCGCTTGCAGCGCGCCACCAGCGTCGAGGTGAACCTGCGGACCGGCCGGATGCAGCGCGACGACGAGATGCGCCTGCTGCGTCCCGAAGACCGGCCGCCGTGGTAGACCACAAGGAGACGACAATGTTGCGGTGTGTTGCCTGTTGTCTGGCTGTTGTTGCACTCGCCCTGGGGCAGTCCTACCAGGGCGAAATCTCGGGAGTGGTCAAGGATTCGACCGGCGGCATCGTGCCGGGCGCGAAGCTGGATCTGGTACACCTGGAGACCGGGCAGCGCCGCGGCGCGACCACGGACGACCAGGGCCGGTTCTATCTGCTGCAACTGCCTACCGGTCCGTACCGGCTGGAAGCCCGGCACACTGGCTTCAAGCCGTTCCAGCGGAGTTTGCGGATCGAGGTCGGCGCCCGCGACGTGGTGGACGTGACGCTGGAAGTCGGCGAGGTCGGGACCAGCGTGCAGGTGGAGGCCGAAGCCCCGCTCATCGAGGCGGGCACCGGCGCGGTGGGCACGGTGGTGGACAATACCGCCATCAGCAACATGCCGCTGAGCGGCCGCAATGCCTTCGAACTGGTGGCCCTGACGCCGGGCATTGTGCCGATGGGCATCTTCGGCCAGGCGGAGCCTTTCGAGAAGCGCGCGCAAGCCGCCTTCTCGGCGGGCGGCAGCCGGGGGCTGTCGAACGAGATCCTGCTCGACGGGGCCTCGGTGACGGGCGGAGGTGAGTTCAACATGCCGCTGAACTCACCGCCGATGGAGGCCATCCAGGAGTTCCGGGTGCAGTTGAATTCCTACTCGGCCGAGTTCGGCCGCACCCAGGGAGCGGTGGTCAACTCGGTGACCCGCTCGGGCACCAACAAGCCGCACGGAGCCATCTACGACTACCTGCGCAACGACAACCTGGACGCCAACAGTTTCTTCAACAACGCCGCGGCCAGGCCCAAGGCGGACCTGAGGTGGAACCAGTTCGGCGGCGCCCTCGGCGGCCCGGTGATCCCGAACCGGACGTTCTTCTTCGCCAGCTATGAAGGGATGCGGTATGTCCGTGGCGTTTCCGACCTGCGCCGCGTGCCGCTGGCGCTGGAGTTGAACGGAGATTTCTCCCAGACGGTGGACGCGCAGAAAGTTCTGGTCCCCATCTTCGATCCATACAGCTCGCGCGCCGATCCCGCCCGGGCCGGCCGTTGGGTGCGCGATCCGTTCCCCGGCAACCGCATGCCGGCCACGGCGCTCAACCCGGTGGCCAGGCGCGCCAGCAGCTTTTACCCGGCACCGAATCAGACCGAGCAGTTCCCCAGCGGCCCGAACCACTTCTTCGGCGGGAACCTGAACTTCCGCTCCGATCGCGGGATCGCGAAGTTCGACCACAACCTCTCGGAGAGCCACCGCACCTCGTTCCGCTACAGCCAGCTCGACGACCTGATCCAGCAGCCGCTGGTTTATGGGAACCCCGGCAGCCCGTCGACCGGCCCGCAGCACCAGTTCTCCTACACCGGTTTGCTCGATCACACGTGGATCGCGCGCCCGACGCTGGTGGTCACCGGGCGGCTCAGCATGGTCCGCTTCGGCAACAACCTGGTGTCTCACGCCGCGGGGTTCAAGTTCGCCGATGAGCTGGGGCAGCCAAAGTGGCTGCAGGACCGCTCCGATCTGGTCACGTTCCCCACCTTCGGCGTCGGCGCCACGGGGATCGGTCCCATCGGCCCACCGGCCGTCGGCAACCGCACCACCAACTGGAACCCCTCGGGTTCCCTGACCTGGGTGAGGGCGTCTCACAACGTCAAGGCGGGTTTCGACTACCGCGCCAACCGGTGGAACCAGTTCATGCCCCAGGCGCCGAGCGGCAACTACACGTTCGCGGCCGGCAGCACCGGCGGGCCGGATCCGGACGCGGTGGGCCGCAGCGGCGCGGCGCTGGCATCGTTCCTGCTGGGGACTCCGGCGAGCGGCTCCTTCATCCTTTCGCCGCGGCTTTCCTTTCAGACCGTCTACGCGGCGCTGTTCGTGCAAGACGACTGGCGGGTCTCCAGCCGCCTGACGCTCAACATCGGCCTGCGGTGGGACTACGAGGGCCCGCGCACGGAGCGCTTCAACCGCATGAACTCGCTGGAGCTGGGCACGAAGAGCCCGGTGGCGGACGCCGTCAACGCGCGCTACGCGCCCATCCTGGCGCAGCTCAAGGCCTCCAATCCGGCGCTGGCCGCCCTGCTGCCGCCGTCGCTCGACTTGCGCGGCGGGCTGAGGTTCGCGACGGCGGACGACCGCAGGCAGATGGATCCGGACTGGAATAACTTCGGGCCGCGCTTCGGCTTCGCCTATCAAGTGCGCCCCGAATGGATGCTGCGCGGCGGGGCCGGCATTTTCTACGCTCCGCAGTCGGGTGACGGCATCTCGCCCGGCGATGTGGCGCAGGGCTACAGCGCCACCACCAACCTGGCGGGTTTCGGCGCGGACCGGCGGCCGCTGGTGACGCTGAGCAACCCGTTTCCGCAGGGAGTGGTGGAGCCGGCCGGCAACGCGGCGGGCCTGGCCACCAACGTCGGCGGCACCATCACCAGCCTGCTGCACAACAACCGCGTGGGATACGTCGAGCAATGGAACCTCAACGTGCAACGCTCGCTGGGCAGCCGGATGGTGGTCGAGGCGGGATATGTCGGCTCGCATGGCGTCAAGCTGTTCGGCGCCACCGTCGGCGTGAACCTGCCGTCGCGGGCGGTGGTGGACCTGGGGCCGGCGTTAATGAACTCGGTGGTCCCGAATCCGTTCCTGGGGGTTGTGCCCGCCGCGACGCCGCTGGGCCAGCAGCCCACCACCACGCTTCGCCAGTTGTTGCTTCCGCACCCGCAATTCACCGCCGTGTCGAGCAAGAACCAAAACCTGTACAACTCGAACTACCACGCCCTGACCATGCGCCTGGAGCGGCGCATGACGCGCGGCCTGGCGTTCATGGCGTCCTACACCGCGGGCAAGAGCATCGACGACGGCAGCGGGTGGAACGAGGGCGTCCAGGGGCCGCTGGGGACCACCAACATCGACGTGAGCAACCGGCGGCTGGACCGCGCCATCAGCGCCTTCGACCGTTCGCAGCGGCTGGTGGCGACCCTGAGCTACCGCCTGCCGTTCCGCCACCGCGTGCTGGGCGGCTGGCAGATGAACCTGATCAAAACGTTCATGACCGGCACGCCGCTGGCGCTTGGGCGCACGGCGACCATTATCGGCGACGTGCACTTTCCGGACAACGGCCGGGGCCGCCACGGCCTCACGGGCGAGAACCCGTGGGCCAACCCGCAGGCTTTCCGCGCGCTCGTCACCGGCGAGGTCAGCAATATTCCGCGCACCATGCCCGACCTGCGCGGTCCCGGCACGGCCAACAGCGACCTCTCGGTGTTCAAGGAGTTCCGCGTCGTCGAAAGACTGACCCTCCAGTTGCGCGCCGAGTTGTTCAACGCCTTCAACCGGACCGAGCTTGGATTGCCGAACACGCAGCCGCAAAGCTCGAGCTTCGGCCTGATCACGACCACGCGGCAGCGCCCGCGGGAAATGCAGTTGGGGTTGCGGCTGCAGTTCTGAGAAGACTATGTCACGCTTTCTTTGTTGTTTCGCGATTTGCGCCGTAGCTCTGGCGCAGCCCGGCCCGGGGGTGGACGACCGGTCGCCGTACATTCTGACCGAGCCCGTGCCGGGGTCCGACGTCCCGGTCCAGCTCACCTTCGTCATGACGCGGGACGCCATCTACACGCCCATCGCGCTGCGCAAGCCGAAGGGCGACGGGCCGTTTCCCGCGGTCCTGTTCTTCGCCGGCAACGGCGGCGGAGGGATGCCCGAGGCGAAAGCCTCGATCCTGAACCGGGGCTACATCTCCGACCGGTTCCTGGCGGCGGGTTACGTGGCGGCCTGGATCCGCTACCGGGCCGAAGTCCCGGGCGCCTACCGCAAAGCGGAGAAGCTGGTGGCCACTCGCCGAATCCTGTCGCGGCCGCCCCTGGATTACGACGACTTAATCAGCATCATCGACTACGTCAAGGGGCTCAAGTTCGTGGACCCGAAGCGCGTGGGGTTGGTGGGCAACAGTCACGGCGGGGAATTGATTCTCAAGGCCACCAGCGAGATCGACGTGGCCGCCGCGGCGCCCTCGGAACCTGCCGCCGCCGAGTTCCTTGGCATCGAGGGCGAAGAGCCAGTCCCGAAACCGGCCAACAAGGCCGAAACCATGGAGCGCATCCGGAGAATCAACACTCCGCTGCTGATCATGGGCCGCGACGGCGATCACCTTCAGGGAACCTTCCGGCTGGTTTACGAATTGCTGAAGGAGGCGGGCAAACAGGTGGAGTGGGTGAGCTACAAACACCCGCGGCACGGGTTCATCTTTCCGGGGCGCGGCAAGGACGGCGCCTATCACCCGGACGAAGTCCAGGTGGCCGCCATCGAAGGCCTGCTCAAGTTCTTCGGGCGGTACCTGAAGCCATAATTCGGCCTGGCGTCGCCGATCGTTCCCTCATGACACCCGGACGCCGTCGGGGGCGAGGCTGGCCTGGCGGCGCTGGCGCCAGGCGATGTTGGCCAGGTGTGGCGCGGCCACCGCGCTGGCGCCGACCTCCACCGGGGCGGCCGGTTCCTGGCGGCTGCGCAGGCATTCCAGGAAGTTCTTCACGTGGTCCTCGTCAATCACCCGGGCGGCCACCTGCATCACCGGCTTGCTGTGCTGATTCCACCAGGCCCGGGTGATCAGCGCCCGCATGGGCGGCTCTTCAAACACCGAGAAGCCCTGGTCGTCGATGACCAGCGTGGCCTTGTCGCCCTGGAACTCGAACGACCAGTGGGTCTGGTAGTCGTTCGAGTAGTTGAGCGTGAAGGTGGCGACGAAGTTCGGATACTCGAATGTAGCGCAGAGGGCGTCGGGCGCCTCGCCCCCCACCATCTTGGCTATCTGGCCGATCATGACCGCCGCGCGCGGCGTGCTCGATCCGGTGAACCACTGGATCACGTCCATCAGGTGGGTGCCCTGGTCGGTGGTGTTCCCGCCGGCGTAGTCCCAGAAGGAGCGCCATCGGCGGAAGCGGAAGGGATCGAGCGGGCGGCGGGGCGCCGATCCGAGGAAGCGATCCCAATCCAGCTTCCCCTCGACCGGAGCATTCGGCGGACGCCCGTAGTTTCCTTTCCACTGCGTGCGGATCATGGTGATGCGGCCCAGCATGCCGTCGTCGATCACCTTCTTGGCCTGGAACATCGCCGGTGAGCTGCGCCGGTGCATGCCGGCCTGCACGATCTGCTTGGTCTTGCGCGCCGCCGCGATCATTTTCGCGCTCTCCTCGAGCGAGTGCGACATGGGTTTCTCGACGAAGACGTCCTTGCCGGCGGCCAGGGCGTCGAGCAACTGCGGGCAATGGTGGTGGTCCGGTGTGGCGATGAAGACGAAGTCGATGCCCTTCTGCCCGAGCAGGTCGCGGTAATCGACGTAGCTCTTCGCGCCCGGCGCATCCTTGAGCCCGAGTTGGAGGTTCGGCTCATAGACGTCACAGATGGCGACGCACTCGGCGCCCAGTTGCTGGCTGGCGCGGCTCAGGAAGCGGCCGCGCTGGCCGGACCCGATCAGGCCGTAGGCCGGCCGGTCGTTCGCCCCGCGGGCGGCGGCCGGAAGGACAGCCAGAGAACTTCTGAGAAAATCCCTGCGCAACGTCTTCATCCAATACCTCCTCAATTTCGGGGACAGGCTACGAAATCCCGAAATACTCCGCCCGCAGAGATGCAAAGGCGAGTTTCGGGATTTCGTAGCCTGTCCCCGAAATAGGGTTCTAGGCGGGGACGAACTGGCGCAGATAGCGCAGCGCGACCCGAAGCCCTGTTTTGTAATCTTCCGGGAACTCGTCGCCCGGAAAGGGAAAGCCGTAAAACCGGTCCTCGTGCTCGATGCTCATCGGCCCATCGTAGCCGGCCTCCATCAGCACGGTAAAAAACGCCGGCCAGTCGATCACGCCCATCCCCGGCAGCCGGAACCGCCACCATTCCGCCCGGTTCAGCGGGTTAATGCCGGCCTTGCGCACGACGTCCCAGCGGATCTCGACGTCTTTCAAGTGGACGGCGTGGATCTGGCCCATGAAGTCGCGCATAGCCTGAATGGGATCCATCATTTGCCAGGCCAGGTGCGAGGGGTCGTACTGAATGCCCACGTGCGGCGAATTCCCGAAGGCCTTGAACAGCGCTTCATATCCGACCGGTCCGGTGGCGACATTCGGTCCGGCGGCCCAGGGCTCCCAAAGGATGCGCACCTTGTGCTTCTCGCAAAGCGGGAAGTATTTCTCGGTGTAGACGCGGACGATCTCGCCGACCTGCTCTTCGAGCGGTTTGCCGGGAATGGTTCCGGAGGTCGTACTGACGAACTTCGCTCCCAGCTTTCCGGCCGCTTCGATGGTCCGGGCGAATACGGTGTTCGCCCGCTGCCGCGCCTCGGGGTCGGGCGCAACGTGGTTCTGCACCGACTGGATCACCGAAAGATCGAGCCCCAGACGGCGCACCGTGGATTTCACCCGCTCGAGCACTTCATCGCTCGCCGTGCCGAAGTCCAGGATGCCTTTCGGAGAGGTGGTGAGTTCGACGCCGGCGAAGCCTTCGGCCTTGAGGAACTCGAGGTTGCTTTCGATGTAGCGGCCCAACACTTCCAGCTTGGGCTTCCAGGTCTTAATCCTGGGAGGCCTGGGCGGCTGAGCGGCGGCCGATACCGCCGCGAGCCCGCCGAGAAATGTCCGTCTCGTGAATGCCATGATGATTTGCTCCTTTACAGCTTCAGTTCCATGCCGTCCTCGGCGACCACCACCTTGCCGGCCTCCTTCGAGCACAGCGCCGTGGTCTTGCTCAGATCGTAGTGTTTGAAAACCGGAAGCTGCCGCTCGGTGAGGTGGGAAAACACCATGGTCTTGGGCTTCACCTTGGCGGCGATTTTGGCGAGTTCCTCGGGCGGGATGTGCAGCGTGTCGATGATGAGCATGTCGGCGCCCTTGGCCCACTCCGAGAAATCGGCGTTGTCTTCGGCCTTCAGATTGTTCGGCCCGCCCAGGTCGCCCGAAAAGACCAGCACGCCCTTGCGGGTCTCCATCTTGATTGCCCAGCAGTCCATCCACGCGTGCTTCACCTCGCGGAAAGAGACCTTGTAGCCCTTCCCCTCGTAGACTCCCGCATCGCGGATTTTGGAGCGTTTGAAGGAAGGTATCTTGAGCAGGGCGCGCCCGCGTCCGTCGACGCCGTAGGCCGTTTCGAACAGGTCCACAATCATCTTCTCCGCGCCATCGGGTCCGAACAGCGTCAGGGGGCGCGGCGCGGGGGGCTGGCCCGGCTTGGGGGCCGGTCCGCCCGTGCGCCACAGCAGCAGGACGGCGTCCAGGTCCAGGCAGTGGTCGTAGTGCAGATGCGAGAGGAAAATATGATTGATCGTGCCCGGCGGCCGTTTGTGGTCGAACATGCGCGCGACCACCCCGGCCCCGGCGTCGAGCAGCCACCGGTCGCCGCCCACGTCCACCACGATCCCCGACTGCATGCGGGGCTTGTCGGGATAGATGTCCGGGTGGCCGGTCCCGACAAACAGCACGCTGACATCGGCGTTCGGGGGCAGCCAGGCAAAAGCCAAAGCGCAGCAGGCGATCAGCGCCAGATGGATCAGCAAGCGACTTTTCATTGCGTTTAACCGAGTTCGATAATATCATTGGTGTTGTGGGGATGTCAAAGGAAGAATCGAGGTAGCCATGAAAAAAGGTAGCGGAGTCTGTTTGATGCTTCTTCTCGCGGGGCGGCTGTGGTCACAGGCCTTGAGCGGGACGATCGTGGGGACGGTGACGGACCAGGCCGGGGCGGTGGTTCCGAACGCGAAGGTGGCGCTGACCAATGACGCGACGCAGTTCACGCGGGCGGCGGAGACGAACGCCGCCGGGCAGTACGGAGCGTATTCGATCCCCACCGGAAACTACACGCTGACGGTGGAGATGCCGGGCTTTCAGAAGCTGGTGCGGAGCGGGGTGAGGCTGACGGCGGCGGACACGATGACGGTGGATCTCGAGCTGGCGGTGGGGAACGTGCAGCAGACGGTGGAGGTGAAGGCGACGGCGCCACTGCTGCAATCGCAGACCGCGGCGGTGTCGCAACTGGTCACCAACGAGCAGATGACCGAGATGCCGCTGAATGGGCGGACATTCACCTCGCTGGTGCTGCTGACGCCGGGGGCCTATGGCGGCTCGAGCGCCAACCTGGGCACCTCGTCCTACGCCATGCGCGGCTCGACCAACATCAGCGTGAACGGATCGAGCCCGCAGAACAACAGTTACGTGATCGACGGCATGTTCAACAAGAACCTGTGGCTGAACACGCTGATCATGGTTCCGATGGTGGACTCGATCCAGGAGATTCGGGTGCTGACGAGCAACTACTCGGCCGAGTACGGCGCGGCGGCGGGCGCGGTGACGGTGGTGCAGACGCGCTCGGGGACCAACCAGCACCACGGCAGCGCGTTCGAGTTCCTGCGCAACGACAGACTGGACGCCAACACCTTCTTCAACAACCGGCTGGGGGCGTCCCGGCCTCCGTTCCGGCGGAACGAGTTTGGGGGGACCTACGGCGGGCCGCTGGCGCGCAACAAGACTTTCGTGTTCGCCGACTACCAGGGCATCCGCATCCGGCAGCCGCGGACGATCACCTCGACGATTCCGACGCTGGCGCAGCGGGCGATGGTGGCGACAGGGGATTTCAGCGCGCTGGGCGCGGTGGTGTACGATCCGAACACGCTCGCCGCGGGCGGGCAGGCGCGCGCTCCTTTCGCGGGCAATCGCGTCCCGGCGGCGCGGCTGGACCAGCCGGCGCTGAAAGTGATGGCCTTGCTGCCTCCGCCGAGCAGTCCGGCGGCGACGCGCAACTTCATCTTCAACCCGGCGCTGGAACAGCGCACCGACCAGTTCGACGCACGCCTGGACCAGAACGTGGGCGCTTCGGACCGCCTGTTCTTCAAGTACAGCTTCGACGACAGCGGCCTGACGAATCCGGGCGTATTGCCGGTGGCGGCGAATCCGGGAGTGCCGATCGGGCCGTACTTATCCGCCGACGGGACCAACTCGGCGACGCTCACGGCGCTGCGGAACCAGTCCTGGACGCTGAACTTCATTAAGGTGGTCAACCCGGGGATGGTGAACGAGACGCGCCTGGGCGCGGTGCGGTGGAACCAGAGCATCTCGGCGCTGGGCAACCTGTTCAACACCTCCGATGCCGTGGGCCTCAAGGGCATCAACATCAACAACCGGTCGGGCGGTTTGCCCGGGCTGACGGTGACGGGATTCCAGGTACTGGGCGACAGCTCGACGTACCCGGAAAACAGCCGGACGGCCTCGTTCCAGTACGAGGACACGCTCACGCTAATTCGCGGCTCGCACACGTTGAAGTTCGGCGGGCTGTACATCCGGCACCGGTTCAACGGATTTTCGGCTTTTCCCACGCGCGGGCAGTTCACCTTCAACGGCCAGTACACGCGCCAGACGGGGGCCAGCGGGGCGCAGACGGCGCTGGCGGACTTCGCGCTGGGCGCGCCGAGCGACGTCACGCGCAACATTCTGACCAGCGACTTCGGGATGCGCTTCTGGAACCTGGCGGCCTTCGCCGACGATTCCTGGCGCATCACCAACCGCCTGACGTGGAACTTCGGCCTGCGCTACGAGGTTTTCGCGCCGCCCTACGACGTACACGACCAATGGTCGAACTTCAACGTGGTGACCGGGAAGCTGTTGCTGGCAGGCCGCGACGGCGCGGGCCGGCGGCTGCGGAACATCGATACGAACAACTTCGCGCCGCGCGTGGGCCTGGCCTACATGCTGACCTCGGACCGCAGAACGGTCCTGCGCGCCGGCTTCGGCGTATCGTACACCGAAGGCTACCAGGGCGGCGGGCAACTGTACAAGAACCTGCCGTTCTACTTCTCGCAGGTGGTGACCACGGACCAGAACGCCCGGCCGCCGCTGCTGCTGAAAGACGGACTGCCCGCGTCGGTGATGCCGGACATCAACAACCAGGAACAGCTTTCCTCGGGCAATCCGACGGCGTGGGATTTCGACCTGAAATCCACGCGGTCGATGCAGTGGAGCCTGGGCGTGCAGCGGGAGATCGTTCCGGATCTGCTGGTGGACCTGTCCTACGTGGGGACGCGAACGCTGGGGCTGGTGGCGGCGTACAACATCAACCAATCGTACCCGGGGCCGGGGGCGCAGGGGCCGCGGCGGCCGCTGTACGCGGTGAACCCGCGGGTGACGAACGTGAATTACCGGACGAATTTCGGCGACGCCGTGTATCACTCGCTCCAGGGGCGCGTGGAGAAACGGACCTCGCGCGGGCTTTCCGCGTCGTTGTCCTACACCTGGTCGAAGTACCTGTCCAACGGCGGCAACATCAACGGCGGGGGCAACGCCCCGCCGCAGGACGGGCGCTGTTTCCGCTGCGATCGCGGGCCGATGCCGGAAGACCGCCGGCACATCGCGGTGATCAACCACGTCTATGAGTTGCCGTTTGGCGCCGGCCGCAAGTATGCGAGCCGGGGCGTGGCGGGGCACCTGGTCGGCAACTGGAATGTGTCCGGTATCTGGATTTTGTCCACCGGCGAACACTTTACGCCGGGGCTGGCGGCGGGGGCGTCGAATTCGGCGGGGGGCGGCGGAGAGCGGCCGAACCGGATCCGCGACGGCAACCTGCCGGTGGGCGAGCGGACCATCGACCGGTGGTTCGACCTGGGAGCGTTCGCGGCGGCGCCGCAGTACAGCTTCGGTAACGCCGGCCGCGGCTTTCTCGAGGGCCCGGGCAACTTCAACCTGGACCTGGGCGTGCACCGCAACTTCCGGCTCGGCGAGCGGTTCCGGCTGAGTTTCCGCTGGGAGATGTTCAACGCCCTGAACCGCGCGAACTTCGCGATTCCCGCCGCGGCCATCGGCAACCCGCAGGCCGGGCAGATCGCCGGCACGGCGGCGGCGCGCATCATGCAGATGGCGCTAAAGTTGAACTTCTGACGGATAGGAGCCAGATGACTCGCAGAGATCTTCTTTCGAGCGGCAGCGGCCTGCTGGGCGGCACGCTGCGGGCGGGCGCGCCGGTTGCGGGCCGGCCGAAGAACGTGCTGCTGCTGATGTCGGACCAGCACCGGCCTCACGCGCTGGGCATCGACGGCGACCCCTACGCGAAGACGCCCAACCTGGACGCGCTGGCGGGGGAGGGGGTGCGATTCGACCAGACCTATTGCACCAACCCGGTGTGCACTCCGGCGCGCGCATCCATCCTGACGGGCCTGTACACGCACAATCACCGCACCTGGAGCAACGCCACTCCGTGGCCGTTCGAGATCAAGACGCTGGCACACCATTTCGGCCGCGCCGGGTACATGTCGGCGCTGGTCGGCAAGATGCATTTCGTGGACGCGCAGACGCACGGGTTCGACTACCGGCTGGACTTCAACGACTGGTATCAGTACCTGGGGCCGAAGACCAAGCTCTACGCGGACGAGCTAGGCCGCGCCAACTCCGGTTCCGGGCTGCCGCAGATCGACGACCTGTGGCGGGACTTCGGCGATCCCTGGCTGGAGGCGAGAGAGAAGGACGGCCGCAAGGGTTTCGTGCATATCGGCCGCGCGTCGAAGATCGCCGAGCGGGACCATTACGACAGTTTCATCGCGCGCGAGACGGTCCGGTATCTTAAGAACTTCGGGAAGCGACAGCCATTCTTCCTGGTCAGTTCCTTTTTGAAGCCGCACGATCCGTTCATGCCGCCCGAGCGCTTTGCGCGGATGTTCCCCAGCCAGAGCGTCCAGTTGCCGGCGACGTGGGGCAAGGTGGATCTGGAAAAGGTTCCGCGCGAGATCCGCCGCCGCATCGAGGTCGATGCTCCGACGCCGGAGATAGCCGACGCGGATGCGGCCCGGATGCGGATCGCCATGTACTACGCCAACCTGGCGCATTTGGACGACTGCCTGGGGCAGGTGCTGCGGGGGCTGGCGGAACTGGGTCTGGAAGAAGACACCCTGGTGATCTACACTTCCGACCACGGCGAGATGCTGGGCGAACACGGGTTATGGAACAAGTTCGTCTTCTACGAGCCGTCGGTGGGAGTTCCGCTGATCTTCCGCGTGCCCGGCCGCCGGCAAGCGAACGCACGGTGCGCGGCGCCGGTAAGCCATGTCGAGCTTGCCGCCACGCTGCTCGAGCTGTGCGAGGTGGAGAGGCCGGCGGGCCTGGACGGGGGAAGCCTGGTTCCCCTGCTGGCCCAGCCTGGCATGGCGCGCGACATGGCCGTGTACTCCGAGTACGGGCTGCGCACCAAGGGCGCGAAATACATGATCCGCCGCGGTGATTTCAAGTACTGCTTCTATGTGAACGACACCGCGGAGCTATACAATGTGAGGGAAGATCCGCGGGAGATGAAGAACCTGGCGCTGCTGGCCGAGTATCGGGAAAAGGCCGAAGAGATGAAAGGTCAGTTGTTCGCCTGGCACAAACCGCCGGAGATGGGAGTCTGACTATGCCGCGACCGCCTAAGAAGCCGTCAACCGTGGGGCGGCCCGCGGCCAACGCCATCCAGGGGACGGGCCGGCCGCGCGCGGGAGGCGGCGGCAGGGGAGTTCCCCAGAAAAAGCTGGACACCAAGATCATCCACTCCCTGGACAAGGGCCTGGAGGTGCTCGAACTGGTGGCGGCCAATGGCGAGGAAGTCGGCCTGGCGAGTATCACCGAGATGCTCAGATGGGACAAGAGCACGGTTTTCCGCCTGCTGACCACGCTCATCCGCCGAGGGTACATCGACCAGGACCCGGAGACGAAGCGCTACCGGCTGGGCTTCAGGGTTCTGCACCTGGAGCGGCAGCTTTTTCGGTCGCTGGACCTGCCGAAGCTGTCGCGGGATGTGTTGACGCGGCTGGCGAATGCCACGGGCGAAGCGGCGCACCTGGCCACGCTCCACAAGGACAAGGTGATCATCATTGCCCAGAGGGAGAGCCCGGAGAGGATGGCGGTAAACGCGCATGTCGGCTTGATCGAGCCGTTACACTCGACCGCGCTGGGGAAGGCGATCCTGATGCAGCTTTCCGAGGAGGCGCTGGAACGCGCGGTCGCGGGAATCGAATACACGGCCTACACGGCCTGCACGCTGACCACCCCGTGGGCGCTTACCGAAAACGTCCGGAATGCGCGTTCGATAGGCTACGCCGTGGACGACGAGGAGTTGACGCCCGAGGTGCGCTGCATCGCCGCGCGGGCGGTGATTCCGGGCTCGCGCCGCATTTATGCGATCGGCATTTCGGGGCCGAGTTTGCGCGTAGTGCCGGCCCGGGTTCCGAT
>JAUYBU010000272.1 GCA_030693045.1 Bryobacterales bacterium
ACGGGCGCGAAGGCAAGTCCCGGAATCGGCACCCGCCAAGGCACACGACTCCGCGACCCCGCCTTCGCTCCTAAGTATCAGATTCCACGCTGAAAAAGAATCCCACCCCGCCCTCTAGCGGATTGGCCGGTTTACTGTTCACGCCCCCGACTTATATCTTTCCTTTACTTTCAACACCGTGGCCGAGCACCACCCCAGTTGGCGTAAATGCGTCCAATACACTTGGATCAGAGAAACACCATATGCGAACTCCCGCTCAACAAGCCGCTTCCCGCGCCAACCTCGAGTGCCTCCTCCCGGCCCAGCTCCAGCCAGCCGAAATAAAATGTGCGGATTCGAACCCGAGGAGGCACGCCTCGGCTCAACGCCCTTATCCGTGTCAATCCGTGGCCACTTGCCTCGGATCGACGCAAAAAGAAGATTCGGCCAAATCACCCCTTTTGGGTGCACTTCGCAGGAGCCGCCCGCTGCGCCAGCCGGCCGGGCGCAATGTGCGCCGGAGCCTTTATCCATGCGCCTCCGGCCACACATCCCGGGCCCACGAACTTCAGCCCGTGAACCCCAAAAACCTCCGCCTCCGCCATCCCAAAAAAACCCGAGAAAAACCTAAGAAAACCCAAGAAAAACCCGAGAAAACCCAAGAAAAACCCACCAACCCCGCGTCCCGCGCACCCTCCCGGAGTGGCGATGGCTAAAATAAATGAAGTGTGCCCCGCCCGCCGCAGCGAATCCGCCTGGACGCCCACCGAAAACGCGGCTTGGCCGGCCGGGCGCGCGTCTCACCCCATGGAGCCCGCGCCGTGACCGCTCCCCACACCCTCATCCAGCGCGCTGCCTGGGCCCTGCTGTGCCTGTTCGTCTTCTCCATTCCGTGGGAGAAAAGCATCCAGGCGCCGGGCGTGGCAACCCTCTCGCACCTGTTCGGCATTCTCGCCTTTGCCGCCGGCGCGGTTGTCGCCATCCGTCGCGGATCCATCCGCACGCCCAACCTGGCGATGGCCTTCGCGGCCCTCTGGGTGTTGTGGTCGGCTCTAACGTATTTCTGGAGCCTGGACCGCCAGGCCACCCTGACGCGCGCCATCACGCTGGCGGAATTGCTGGCGATGCTCTGGCTGATCTGGGACGCCTGCCACACCCCCCTCCGCCAAACCCAGCTCATGAAGTTCTACGTCTGGGGAGCGGTGGCGGCCTCCGCCAGCACCTTCCTCCGCTACTTCCAGGGCCGGCAAACTTACTACCGCCGCTACACCGCCCCGGGCTTCGACCCGAACGACTTCGGACTCATCCTCGCGCTTTCGATCCCCATCGCCCTGTACCTGGCCTTGCGCGCGCGCGGATGGCAGCGCTGGTGCTACCGGGCCGCGGTCCTGACGGTGATCTCCGCCGTGCTTCTGACAGCCTCCCGAACCGCGCTGATCGCCACCTTCGCCGCCTTCGCCTTCGCCCTCTGGACCTGGCGCGAAGCCGACCTCTGGCAGCGCATCTCCACCGCGCTGCTGCTGGCCTTGCTCGTGTCCGGCATGCTTCACTTCGCGCCGACGCCCTCGCGAAACCGCCTGGCCACCATCTCGAACGAGATCACCCGCGGCACCCTGCACAACCGCACCCTGATCTGGAAGGCCGGCCTGAAGGTGCTGAAACGTCATCCCGCAGCCGGCGTGGGCGCGGCGGCCTACCCGGAAGCCGTGCGTCCGCAACTGGGCATACCCGGCGTGCCCGGCCATCAATACGTCGCCCACAACACCTTCCTTTCGGTGCTGGTCGAAGGCGGCCTCGTGGGCTTCGGCCTGTACGCGCTGCTGCTCGGCACGCTCGCGCTATTCGTCTGGAACATGCGGGCCACCGAGCGCGCCCTGTGGTCAGTGGTGGCGGCGGTATGGCTGGTGGGCGTATCCACCTTGACCTGGGAGCACTACAAGCCGGGCTGGCTGCTCATGGCCCTGATGATGACCGAATGGGCGCGGTCTTACTGGCCCGCCGAGAGGCCCGAGTGAAGATCCGCGTTCTGGAAGTGCTCGCGACTCTCAAGCGCGCCGGCGCCGAGCGGATGGCCGTGTCGCTGGTCCGCGGCCTGGACCCGGACCGGTTCGAAACCGGCGTGGTGTCGCTGTTCGATGCTTTTCCCTCAGGCCTCGAGCCGGAACTTGACGAGGCCCGCATTCGCACCTGGCATCTCGGAAAGCGCCCCGGATTGGACACGCGCATGATCCCGAGGCTGTTCAAAGTGTTCCGCGCCTTCCGGCCGTCGATCATACACTCGCACTCTTACGTGCTGCGCTACACCTTGCCGGCGGGTGTGGCCGCGCGCGCCGGGTCCATGGTTCACACGGTGCACAACCTGGCGGGGAGAGAGGTTGACGCAACCGGCCGCCTGATCCACCGGTTCGCCTTTCGCCGCCGCGTGACGCCGGTGGCGGTGGCTGCCGAAGTGGGCCGCTCGTTTCGGAAGCTGTACGGCGTCGAGCCGGCGGCCGTCATTCCCAACGGCATCGAAACCGGCCGCTTCTCCCGGCCCGGCACTCGGCAGGAATGGAAGCGCGCGAACGGCTTCTCCGCCGACGATTTTCTGGTCGTCTCCGTGGCCCGCATCGAGCCCCAGAAGAATCCGCTCGGGCTGATCGAATCCTTCGCGCGGGCGCTCGGCCAGGACCGGCGCTGGCGCCTGCTGATGGCGGGCGACGGCAGCCTCCGGAACGCCGCTCAAGCCACGGCGCTTCGCCTTGGCATCGGCGAGCGCGTGCATTTTCTGGGTGTGCGGTCGGACGTCGCGGAACTCCTCTCGGCGTCCGACGTCTTCGCCCTCGCTTCGCGCTGGGAAGGCAACCCGATTGCCGTGATGGAAGCCATGGCCGCCGGCCTGCCGGTGGTTGCCACCGCGGTTGGGGGCGTGCCGGAACTGGTGGTTCACGGCGAAACCGGGCTGCTTGCGCCCGCCGGAGATGAACCAGCGTTCGCCGGCGCTCTGGCCGCGGTTGCCGGCGATCCGGAGCGGCGGCGCGAGCTTGGCGCGGCGGGTCTCGAACGATCCGCCGGGTTCGGCCTGGACGCCATGGTCGCCTCTTATTCCCGGCTCTTCGAGCGCCTGGCGGGGGGACACTCATGACCGCGCCGATTGTGCTGCTCACCACCAACCTGGCCCGCGGCGGGGCGGAGATGCATCTGGCGCAACTTGCCGTGTCGCTGCGCCGCCGCGGCTGGCCGGTGAGTGTCGTCTCTATGCTCCCGCCCAGCGCCCTGGAAGGCGACTTGATGTCGTCCGGCGTGGCGGTGTATTCGCTCCGCATGCAGCCTGGAATAGGGAGCCCGCTGGCCCTGGCGCGCCTGGCCTGGATTCTGCGCAAGCTGCGCCCCCGGGTGCTCCACAGCCACATGTTTCACGCCAATCTGCTGGCGCGCGCGGTTCGTCTGGTCTGCCCGGTTCCGGTGGTCGTTTCGACGCTTCACAGCGTGGCCGAAAGCAGCCGGCGCTCCGCCGATGTGGGTTGCCGCGATTGGCTCTATCGCATCACCGACGGGCTTTCGGATGTCACGGTCAGCGTCTCGGCGGCGGGCGCCGAACGCCACGCCTCGGCCCGCGCAGTTCCGCGCGCGAAACTGCGCGTGATTCCCAACGGCGTCGACACCGGGCGCTTCCGGCCCGACCCCGCGCAACGGGTTCGCACGCGCGCCCAACTGGGCCTGGGCGACGAATTCGCCTGGCTGGCGGCCGGGCGGCTGATGTGGAAGAAAGACTACCCCACCATGCTTCGCGCGATGGCGCGCCAGCGCGCAGGAGTGTTGTTCATCGCGGGTGCGGGCCCGCAGGAGCCGGAATTGCGCGCGCTGGCGCATGAGCTGGGGTCCAATACCTTCTTCTTGGGCTCGCGCGACGACATCCCCGAACTGATGAACGCCTGCGACGGCCTGCTGTTATCCTCGGTGGTGGAAGGACTGCCGATGGTGCTGCTGGAAGCCGCATCGAGCGGTCTGCCCTGCGTCGCAACCGATGCCGGCGGAGTGCGCGAAGCCGTCGCCAACGAACGCACCGGATACGTGGTCCCGCCGGGGAGCCCCGACGCCCTCGCCGCGGCCATGTCGCAACTGACGGAGTTGTCCGGCGATGCGCGGCGCCAGATGGCTCAAGCCGCGCGCGAACTCGCCGTCACGCGCTTCGACCTGAGCGTCGTAACGGCCCAGTGGGAGCGGCTGTACCTCGAATACTGACATGGATGTCACCAACCGGTTCGTGCTAGATTTCGCCATCAGGTTCGCCCGCGAGTGCCCCGGCGCCACAATTCTGGACTTCGGATGCGGAGCCGGTTACCTGGTTCAGGCGCTTCGTGCCGCGGGATTGGATGTGGCCGGGGCCGACGTCTACTACGGGGGATCGACAACCCGCGCGGATGCCGAACGGTCGGGCTTGCTCGGCGTTGTCATTCGCGAGATTCGCTACGGCCGCCTCGATTTCGCGAATTCGTCCTTCGACCTGGTGGTGAACAACCAGGTCATCGAACACGTCGCCGATCTGGACGCGGCGCTGCGGGAAATCCACCGCGTTCTGAAGCCGGATGGAACCGTGCTAAGCATTTTCCCTTCGCGCGACGTGTTCCGCGAAGGACACATCGGCATCCCTTTCGCGCACTGGTTCCCCAGCGGTTCGCGGCTGCGCTTCTATTACACCTGGGCGCTGCGCGGCCTGGGCCTGGGAACGTGGAAGCAGGAAGCCCCGACGTGCCGCCAATGGGCCGCCGACAAGCTGCGATGGATCGACGAGCACACCCACTACCGCCCCCGGCGTGAGATCTTCGCCGCCTTCGGCCGCTATTTCGAAAGCCGGCATCGCGAGAGCGACTACATCCGCTACCGCCTGCTGGACCGGCCGGGGCGCGGAGCCTTGGCGGCCCTGGCCGGCCTCCCGGTGGTCTCGGCGGCGGCTCGCGCGGTATTCCGGAAGCTGGCGTTTATGGTGATCGTTTCGCGGAGGGCCGCCCGGTGAACCTGGCCTATTTGATAACGCGAGCCGACTCGGTCGGAGGCGCCAGCATCCATGTCCGCGACCTCGCGCGCGCCATGCTCGATCGCGGGCACCGCGCCACCGTGCTGATCGGCGGGCGCGGTCCGGTGACCGGCCTGCTCGCCAATGCCGGCATCCCGTTCCGTTCCTTGCAATTCCTCCAGCCCCGAATTCACCCGGTGCACGACCTGCGCGCGATCGCCGAAATCGCATCCGTGCTGCGCGACATCGCGCCGGACCTGGTCTCCACTCACACCGCCAAAGCCGGCTGGGTCGGGCGCGCCGCCTGCGCGCGCCTGGGTCTGCCCGCCATCTACACTCCCCATGGATGGTCGATCGGGCGTCGCATCTCGGGCCCGCTGGGCGTCGTTTTTTCGATTGCCGAGAGGGTGGCGGCACGCTGGTGCAGCGCCATCATCTGTGTCTGCGAAGAGGAAAAGCGGCTGGCGCTCGGCAAGGGGATCGTCGCCGCGGACAAGCTTCACGTCGTGCACAACGGAGTGCGCGACGTCCCTGCCGGATTGCGGGCCAATCCGGCGTCGAGCCCCGTGCGCATCTGCTCGATCGCGCGGTTTGAATCCCCGAAGGACCACCGGACCCTTCTCAAAGCGCTCCAGGCGCTTCGCTCCCAGCCGTGGACGCTCGACCTGATCGGATCCGGACCGCTCGAAGCCAAGACTCGAAAACTTGCCGCCGAATTGGGCTTGGCCGGACGGGTTCACTTCCTGGGCTACCAGACCGAGCCCGCCCGCTCGCTCGCCGGCGCTCAACTGTTCGTGCTGTCTTCGCGTTCGGAAGGTTTCCCGCGCAGTGTGCTGGAAGCCATGCGCGCCGGGCTTCCCGTGGTCGCCTCCGAGGTGGGCGGCGTGGGCGAAGCCGTAACCGGTGGAGTCAACGGTTTGCTGGTTCCCCGGAAGAGTCCCGAGGCCTTGTCGGCGGCGCTCGGCGGGCTGATTGCCGATCCGGCCTTGCGGCAGCGCATGGGCGTCGCGGGCCGCTCGACCTACGAGTCCCGCTTCGGTTGCGAGTCGATGGTCGAAAAGACGGCCGCCATCTATGCTACGGTACTAGACAGGACCGCGCGAACGCGGAGCAGTGCCTAGCGTGAAATCCCAACCAGCCAACACGTCGCGGGTCGAAGACCGCTCTCCGGTTCCGGCGAGCGGCGTCACGGCCAAACGTCCGGTTCTGCTCGACGTCCGGGCTCAAGCGATCAAGCGGATCCTCGACGTCCTGTCCGCGGCTGCGCTCATGGTGCTGGCTCTTCCGTTTGCGCTGGCGATTGCAGTTGCGATTCCTCTGGAAACGCGCGGCCCGGTATTCTTTGTACACACACGGGTCGGCAAGGGCAATCGCCGTTTCCGGCTGTGGAAATTCCGGTCCATGGTGGTTGACGCCGATACCGTGCTCGAGCACTATCTCGAGCAGCACCCCGACCTTCGCTCCGAGTGGTCCACTACCCGCAAACTGAAGGACGATCCGCGCGTGACGCGGGTCGGACGGCTGTTGCGGAGATCGAGTCTGGACGAGTTGCCGCAGTTGTGGAATGTCCTGCGCGGGGACATGAGCTTGGTCGGCCCCAGACCCATCGTCGAGGATGAGATTCCGAAATATGGCGCGGCGTTTTCGCTCTACTCGCAAGTGCCGCCGGGCCTGACCGGCTTGTGGCAGGTGTCGGGCCGTAGCGACATGAGCTACCGCAGGCGGACCCAGTTGGACTCCCAGTATGTTCAAAGCTGGTCGCTCTGGACCGACCTGGTTGTGTTGGTGAAGACAGTTCGGGTGGTTCTCTTTGGCCACGGCGCCTACTGAGGCCGACCCCTATTTCGGGGACAGGCTACGAAATCCCGAAACTCCGGAGTTTCGG
>JAUYBU010000455.1 GCA_030693045.1 Bryobacterales bacterium
TCGGCGGTGGCGACCACTCTGCCCTGACGATTCCTTAGCAGCACGGGCAGGACGGCCACGGCGGGCGCCGTGCGCTTAAACCACTTCGTCCGCTGCGGCACGCTCTCGCCCGCAACCTCCACCACCAACCCGCTCAGCTCATCCTGGCTGGCGGCCCGCTCCTGCTCCGTCTTACCGGCGAGCACGTCTTCCACCGTGCCCGAGAAGGTATCGCCGGAGGCCAGATCGTCGGTGACGTGGACCAACTTGTCGCCACTGGCAGTGCGAAAGACGACGGTGTTCAAACCCTGGCCGGCGCGCACAGTGGCAACCGCCGCGCCGGCCCCGGGCGCCAAAGCGAAGCGGATGCCCTCGTCCTCCATTTGTTTCTTCAGTTCTTCCGACGGACCGCCGGCCCGGCCCAACTCGTCGAACGCGTCGATGATCTCCTGCCGGACTTCCGCCTGCTTGTCCTGCCAGTTCTTCGGCCGCACGCGGCCGAGCCAGAAATGGATGTTACGCAGGAATCGCAACTCAACCACGTAGGGATGCCACTCGTGGATCTCATTGCCGAGCGCCGCCAGCCACATCAGCCTCGACCGGGACAGGGATTCGAGGATCGGGGAATGCTCCTGCTCCATGGCGTGGATCTTCTCGTGGACCAGGACGGCGGCCAGTTGCTTGATCATGTAGAAGAAGTCGCCCGGCTCGGCGGCCAGCCAGTCCATCCGCCGGCGACGGAGGGACGCAGAGTGATGGTCGCGTCTTCAGTGACGGCTCTCTCGCCCCGCTGCTCAAGAGCCGGGTCCACTACGATCTTGCCGTTGTTCAGCAGGCGGCGCAGATTCACGGCGAGTTGCCGCCAGAATTGGCGATCCTCGTGGGCCGCGCGGATCTGGTCGGGCGGAGCGCCCGGTCCCTGTTTTTCGACGTTCCGGACCAGTTCGTCGGCCATTTGCTCGACCAAGCCGATGGCGTTCTCGATGTTGGTCCTCTGTGGCTGGTTAGGCGGGTTTGGCAGTGCCGCGGCCCGATCGAATCCCAGTGCCAGACACACCGCGACAAAGAGCACGATCTTCCCAGTTCTCATGCATCCTCCTCCGAGCACGAAAGCTTGTGCCACGCATTGTACTAAACGCGGCGGAACTACGCTACCGCGCGAAGGCGATGTGTCAAGGCAAGTTTGCATCCGCCGGCTGCGGGTCCGCCGGCTCGGGGAGCCGCCCGGTGAGATCGGCCCAGGTCCACCAAACCGCGGTGAGCGAACTCAGCACCCCCGCAACCAGGCCGATGGCGCGGGGGCTGAAGTACTGCGATGCGATGCCGGCCGCCGCCATCGAACCGATCATGACCGCCCAGCGGAGCGACTCGAGGGTCGAGAAGATCCGCCCGCGGAATTCGTCCGGCGTGAAGGATATTCGTCACAGACAGCGGCGGCCGGGCCCCGCAGCCCGATTACGCCGGGCGGTCCTCTTCGATTACTTTGAAGCCCATCAGGCTCCCCAAACGCTTGAGGGCCCGCACGTGATCGCCGTAGAACACCGCCCGGTGCAGCATGGGCATCGCGCCGATATATTGCGCCATGTTGCCGGTGAAGTCGGTTGGTACTATTGCGCCGCCGCCCCAGTTCATGAACAGGTGCCGGGCGTCGCGGACGGTCTGGGTAAACTGCGTGCGGCAGGCCAGCGGGTTGGTGCCCGTCTCGATGATCTTGCCCGGGACAACCAGCATCGTGTCGAGGTTGACGAGCTTCGCCATCGTGACCGGCTCTCCTACCTGCCACTGCACTTGCAGGGCTACCCCCCCGCCGCTGTCCGTCTGGTTGCGGATGACAAACGGCATGCGCTTGCCGCCAGGCCTCTGCGTAAACGAGGTGCAATGGAACTGGACTACCGCATTCCTCGCTTCGTCGATTACTGGATCGGTGATGAACCCAGGCTCGCGGAACGCATAGGCGAACAGCAACTCGGTGAGCGTCGAATCGATGTCGCCTTCGCAGGCGCCGACCAGCCCCAGATCGCCGAGCTTGCTGAAGGTCAGGCAGCCCCGCGGGACGCCCATGCAGGCGGTGCTGCAAATCCCCCGGGCGTTCTCCTTGATCATCAACTGCTTGACCGCCAGGTAGTACCTGGCCGAGTCGATAATCTCTTGCCGCGTGGGCTCAACGATCTTCCTGGCCTGGCTGATCCAGTACTGCTGCGCCTCGGCTTCGGCGGCTTTGGGATCGATCGACTTGGCGATTTCCAGGATTTGGTCGTTCTTGATGGTCACGAGGTCGGCGCCAAACTTCTTCTTGACCTCCTCGGGCGAACACGCGGCCTTCGTGCCCCGCGGGCCGTCCACGGCCAGAATTCGCGTCTGCTTCATCAAGGCCGGCACCCGTAGCAGGCTGACAGCTTCGTCGAGCTCGCCCAAATTGCTGGTGGAGAGCAGCACGACCTTCCTGTCCTTCCATTGCTGGTGCCACATCCACCCGTGCCCGCTGAACGGCTGAAAGAAGGAGACCGCTGGCATACCCACGCCGAATCTGAGCTTGTCCAGCGTTTCGTAGTCTCCGCCATGTCCGGAGAGCCAGGTCAGCAGCATACCGTCCGCCGACGCGGCTTTGGCGGCCACCTCGGCCACGTCCGTCGGCGGGATGGTGTCCCCGCCGACGAAAGTTACGTCCCCGAGTTTCTTCTCGAGGTCCCGGAGGTAGTTGTCCAGTTTTGTGATCTCCTCATTGGACCAGGTCAGGTATCGGACCTCTGCGCCGGTCCTGGCGTTTTTCGTTGCCCCGGAGCGGCCGATGTAGACCTTGTAGATTCTCGCGGGGCGCAGTTTGGGCCAGGCATCTCTCTCGGCCGCGGCCGCGGACCGGGCGGCGGGTTGTGAAGCCAGCATGAAGCTGCCGCCCGCGGCGGTCCCCAAAAACTCGCGGCGGTTTACCGCATCAGTATCACGCATGGCATTCCTCCTTATTCCCAAAAGACTTCGAAGAGGGACAGACCCCGCCGGGGTCTGTCCCTTACCGCTGTTACCACGATAGCTTGAGGCCGAGCTGCGTGCGGCGCGGGCCCATGCGGGCTCCAGTAATCCGGCCGAAGTTGGTGCTGGTCACGCTGAGGGTCGCCGAGCCGAATTGGGTATGGTTCCAGGTGTTGAACGTCTCCCAGCGAAACTGAGCTCTCAAGCGCTCCGAGATGGAGAAGTTCTTGCACACACCCATGTCCCAATTGTTTAAGCCTGGCTGCTGGATGGTGTTGCGGCCTCCGTTGCCGACCGCGCGGATGCGGTTGCCCTGTGCATCGCGCGGGAAATCAAACGCCGCCGGATTCAGGTAGGCATCGGGCACCGAACGCCCTGCCTTGTAATCGCCGATGACGTTGGGGATGGATTTGGTCCAACTGCCGATGAAGATCCAGTCAGACCCAAGACCGAGAGTCTGCCATTGACCCGTAGCGAAGGTCGTCATGCCGTTGACCTGCCATCCGCCGATCAGAAGATCCGCGGCCCTGCTCACGCCCGAGAGGTGCTGCTTTCCCCGGCCGAACGGCAACTGGTAGACATAGCTCATCACGTAGCGGTACGGCACATCGAACGAGCTGCGGCCTTTGTCCCATTTCTTGAACTCGGTGGAAATGGTGGAGAAGTCGTCCGTTGAGCCCAGGTCGAGGCTCTTCTGCCAGGTGAAGGAACCCAGCAGAAACAGGCCGCTGGAGAAACGCTTCTCCACTTTGGCCGTCATGGCATTGTAGCTGGTCCATCCGCCGTTGTAGGTCAGCAGGATGTCGCTGAACTCGAGGAATCGCCTGCGCTGCGCGACTGGGATGGTTCCTGTCGGGTCGATGGTGGCGATGTTCAGATTGCGCCGCTGCGGCATCTTGTTGCCCTGGCTGCCGGCATATTCGGCTTCCACCAGCCAGTCGGCGCCGAAGCTCTTCTGGATACCGAAGGTCCACTGATTGAGGTACGGTGTCCGGTTCAGACGGTCGAACGTAAACGGTCCCGTGTTCTTGGACGCCGTGAACGCGGGCAGCATGTCCTTCATGAAGATGGTCGGCCTGCGCGGGTCGCCGTCGATGGTCTGTTGCTGGAAGAAAGGCGCCCCTTGACCCTTGAACTGCTCTTCGTTGAAGTTGTCGGTAGAGTAGTAAACGCCGAAACCGCCGCGCACCACCATGTTGCTGAGAAAGTTTGGCCGCCAGGTAAAGCCGAAGCGCGGCGCGAAGTTGTTCCAATCCGGGTCTACGATGTCCGGCCGCACCCCCTGGCCGGCTAGAATGATCCGTGCCTGCTCGGGGTTGAAGTACATGCTTCGGTTGTTGATCTCGACGGGCGAGCGGGCGAACTCGTACCGCATGCCGAAGTTAAGCGTGAAGTTCGGCGCAACGCGCCAGTCATCCTGGAGGTAGCCGCTCCAGAAGGTGGTGCGCATATCCTGGCTGCCGTCGCCAACCGATCCCTGTGCGCGCGAGGGGTAGCCAAGCAGGAAGTCGCCCAGACCGAATCCGTTGGTTTGAACGCCGGTGTAGCGCCCATCGAAAGTGAAAGTCGGGTTCCCGGCGAAGTTGGTGATCTGGAAGTACGCCAGGCGCATAACCTGCAGCCCGGTGCGGATGTTGTGCCTGCCTTTGACGATGCCCAGGTTGTCGGTGAACTGGAAGTTCTCGTCCGTGGCGCCGATGGCCTGCGAAATGGAGCCAATGGCGCTGAAGCCGGACAAGCTGAATGCCGGGATACCGAAGGCCATCGGCTGTGAGGTGGTGTTCTTCAAGCCGAAGGTGTCTTTGGCGTAGTTGGGGCCGAAGCTGGTCTCGGAAAGCCGAAACGTGCGGCTGCGGTTCCAGCCGAAACGGAACTCGTTCAGCACACTCGCGCTGAACGTGTGGTTCCAGGTGCCGGTCACCAGCCGGTTGCTCATGGGATAGCCCTCACCGCCATAGGGCCTGAGCGCCTTCACGTTCCGCGTCTCATCGGACCAGGAGAAGGTGCCGAACAATTGGTCGCGCGAGCCGAGTTGATGGTCGGCGCGCACGTTGTACTGGTCGAAATCGTTGATCTGGCCCGGCGTGGCTTGGGTGTTGTACAGGGGGAAAGCGGGCGAGTTCACGGTTACGGGGACGTTCGGCAGAACGCTGTACTGCGCGGCCAACTGTGTAATCGGGTCCAGCCGGCCGGCAGGAATCACGTTGCCCGGGAAGGGCAGCCCGGAGTCCGGGTCAATGAAGTTCATGCACTTCCGCGAGATTGGGTTGGCCTGGCAAACGGGGTTGCTGGTTGGGAACAGACCTGTGCCGCCGCTGTCATCGGCGAGGTTGCCTTTGAGCTGTGCCGCTGAGGAATAGGTGCCCGTGGCGCTGGAAGAGACGCGCTGCCGGAAGGCTTCGTAGTTGAAGAACCAGAATGTCCGGTTGCGCCCGTCGTAGAGCTTGGGTATCACCACGGGACCGCCCACCGCGGTGCCGAAGTTGTTCTGGGTCAGCGGCGCCCTGAGGCGTCCGGTGCGGTTCAGGAAAAAGTCGTTCGCGTCCAGTTCCTTGTTGCGCAGGAATTCGAAAACGCTGCCGTGAAGACCGTTCGTGCCGGCTCTCATGGTCGTATTAATGACGGCCGCGCTTCGGCCAAACTCCGCGCCGAAAGTGGAGCGCTGCACCTTGAACTCCTGGATCGCCTCGATGGAGGGGCGGATGCCGACACTGCCAAACCGCGCGTTCCGAGTTTCGATGCCGTTGAGGAGGAAGCTGTTGTTAGACTCTCGCCCTCCGGCGATGGACAGCGTCATGTCGCTGCGCCCGGTCCAGCTTGTCGCCGGCGAAGTGCCGATGCCGATGGGAACGGCGCCGGCGGAGATGTAAGCCAGTTGGAGGAAGTTGCGCCCGCTCAGCGGCAGCTCGACGAGTTGCCTCTGCTCGATGACCTGGCCGAGCGCTGCGCTCTCGGAGTTCAGCAGTGTGACGCCGCCGGCAGACACCGTCACTGACTCGGTGATCTGGCCTACGTTCAGCTTCACGTCCACGCGGGCACGCTGGCCGACCTGGATGCGGATGCCGCCGACTGTCTGTGACTGGAAGCCCGGCGCGGAGATGTCGAGCTTGTACTCGCCGGGCTTGAGTTGGGCCAACAAAGCGTTGCCGAGGTGGTCGGTCACCGACTCCTGCTTCACGTTGGTCCCGATCTGCGTCAGGATCAGCTTGGCACCGGAGACGACGGCCCCGGACGGGTCAACCACGTTGACCACCAGATCGCCGGAAATCGTCTGGGCCAGGGCGAGCCGCGAAAGGGCCGCCAGGACCAGAAATGTGAATATTACCCACTTACTGCGCAAGGTAGACATCTAGGTAACCTCTCTTACTCAAGCGCGACTGAAATCAGCGCGTTTCCAACACGAGTACGCCCGCGAGTTCAGTGAACTTCGCGATCGAACTCCTTGCGTGTGCGATGCCCAGCGCACAATGATGAGTCGGTCCTTCCTAAGGCCACTTGCAGAGGAACTCCGGTGGCCCGCGCGGAAACTTGGGGCGAGAGTCGGCATTGCCGACTCTTAACCAGAATTCCCATTTCGCACCTTAAACTCCCGGGCAAGTCGAATATACACTGCCCCCCCCCTCGTGTCAACTTCCCCCAGCACTTTTTTCTCTGCAATTCAGAGACTGGGGGAGGGGGGAGCGTTGGGAACCCAAGAAATCAAAGGGGTTGCAAAAAGGATGTGAAGGGATGAATATCTTTTGTGGTGGGAGAGAACGAGCGTCCATCCACTTCGAGTCCCAGACGGTGCAGGGGTGTTGGGAAGGCCGCCAATAGTTCTCATGGTGGCAGGCGGCCAGTCTGGGCCAGACCCAGGGTCGTCAACGGGCTGGGTGGGTAAGACTACTGTCTGAATCGCAGTTAGTGAAGGGTGCGGGGGCTACGCCCGCTTCAACCAGTCAACGCGCGGATCGGCGATTCCAGTGAAATCCGTGTCGCCTCTGACCAAGGTCGCGTCGAGCCGCTGAGCCGGTGCGGCGGCGATGCCGCGCAACGAGCACCAGCCGGCCGGTTTCGAAAGAATGATGCGTTCGCGGTCCACCCCGGCGTTCAACCGGGTGCCCCTGCATCCTCCGGCTGACGCTCCGCCGGCTCGGGGAGCCGCCCGGTGAGATCGGCCCAGGTCCACCAGACCGCGGTGAGCGAACTCAGCACCCCCGCCACCAGGCCGATGGCGCGGGGGCTGAAGTACTGCGATGCGATGCCGGCCGCCGCCATCGAACCGATCATGACCGCCCAACGCAGCGACTCGAGGGTCGAGAAAATCCGCCCGCGGAATTCGTCGGGCGTGTGACGCAACAGTTGATACTGATTCAGCACGCTGGAAACGGCCATTCCGACGCGCGAAAGCAGGATCATCGCCAGCGCCGCCGCGTAGTTCTCCATCTGGCTGAACAGCACATAGGTCAGGCCGTGCGAGAGGTAGGCCGCCGAGATGGTCCGCTTGTAGCCGGAAAAACCGGTGCGCCGGCCGACCCAGTGCCCCACCGCGCCGCCCAGCAGCAAGCCCACGCCGGCCATGCCCCAGATGGTTCCGATGCCCGCCGGGCCGCGGTGGAACACCTGCTCGCCGAACAGCGCGAACAGGATCTGCGCCGCGCCGCCGCCGGTGGCCCACCCCACCGAGACCATCGCGATGCCCCCGATCAACGGCACCGAGCGCATGTAGCGGAGGCCGTCGCGATATTCGGCCCAGGGGCGCAGCGGCCCGCCGCGCGCCTGCGAGCCGCCCCGCGGCAAGCGCAGTTTCGCGATCGCCCAGGCCGAGAACAGAAACGAAAGCGCGTTGAACAGGAAGGCCCCGCGGTAGCCCAGCCAGGCGGTCGCGTAGCCGGCCGCCAGCGTGCCCACGGTAAGGGTCGCCCACTGCGTGGTCTGGGTCAGCGAGTTGGCGGTGTGCAGTTGGCCGGGCGTGGCGATGTCGGGCAGAATCGCCGCCCGGCCGCTGGAGAAAAACGGCGAGGCGAACATCAGCAGCGCGCTCAGCGCGTACAGCAGCCCGGGCCGGGCTTGGCCGACAGCCAGCACAAACGCGGCCGCGACCGCCGCCCGGATCAGGTCCGAGGCGATCATGATCCGCCGGCGGTCGAAGCGGTCCAGCGCCACCCCCGCCACCGGGCCGGCCGCCACCGCGGGAATGGCGCGGGCCAGCATCACACCGCTCACCACCAGGCCCGACCCGGTGGTCTCCAGCGCCAGGCTGAACACGGCGATGTTGTTGAAGTAGTCGCCCGCCTCGCTCACCACCTGCGCCAGCCAGGTGTAGCGGTAGTTGCGATTGGTGCGCAGCAGGGCGAGAAAGTCGGCCATGGCCCCCAGGGGACTCTCCATCATACCAGCCCAATAAATGCGTCAGCCTGGTATGGCCCCTTTTTGTTCGGAACAGACAGGTGTGTAGGAAGCGGGGACAGGCTGGTAGCCAGTCCCCCGCACACACTGGTCTGTCCCAATAAAGGGGCCATACCAGGCTGACGCATTTATTGGGCGCGGACGGGGGCTGGCTATAATGAAAGGGAACCACCGCGAAACCTAGCGCATGACATCCCCCGAAAACGCTTCGACCATCGCCATCAGCGCCACCTTCACCGCCGAGCCGGTCGAGGAATCGCTTCGTTTCTGGATCGATGAGCTGGGCTGGCGGGACGCGATTCGCTTCGCGCCGTTCAACCAGGTCTTCCAGCAGTTGCTCGATCCGGCCAGCCTGCTGG
>JAUYBU010000499.1 GCA_030693045.1 Bryobacterales bacterium
CGCGCCGCCTCAGCCCCAGCTCGGCCTCCGGAGCCTCCGCCACTGTCTGAATCGCAGGAACGATTCTCCATTCTCCTTGACAAATGTCACTGTTCGTAGTAGGGTCGCTTGTGTGTAGGGGAGGGCGCAACATGCGTATGCAATGCAAGCTAAGGGCGATGATCGCTATCGCCGTTTTCCTGCTTTCCATTTGTTCTCCGGTGCAGGCCCAGGTAAATACGGCCACTGTTCTCGGATCAGTCGCGGACTCGAGCGGCGCCGGCGTTCCATCGGCCACAGTCAGCATCGTGAATGCGGGCACACAAATCACCCGAACCAGCGCAACCGATGCATCCGGTTCCTACGTTTTTGAGCGGCTCCTGGTGGGAGACTACACCCTTTCGGTGACCGCCTCGGGTTTCAAGCGGTTCGAGAGGAGGGGGATCCACGTCGATGCCACCCAGCGTGTAAAGATCGACATCGTCCTGGAAGTCGGAGTCGTTAGTGAAAGTGTGACGATTACCGGTGGAGCGCCGCTGGTCAACACACAGAGCACTGAGCTCGGCGTTGTCGTCGGCGAAAATCAGGTACGCAATCTTCCCTTGAACGGGCGCAACTTTTCGCAGTTGATTGCGCTCGAGCCCGGCGCGGTCGTTTCGGGTGGCGCCGTCTACTTCAACGGACTCACGCGGGACGGCGTGAACATCTCAGTCGATGGCACGGATGCCGCGAATCCCGACCGTCCGTCCACCTCTGATTTTGGCGGGCAGACACAACAGAATATTCTGAGCGTGGAGTTCATTACCGAGTTCAAGACTACCAAAGGAGTGTTTTCCGCTGAGCTGGGCCGTGCCGCTTCGGGCGGTGTAAATGTCATCACCAAATCCGGCGGGAATGCATTTCATGGCACAGTTTATGAGTATCTGCGCAATGACAAGCTGGACGCTCGAAACTTCTTCGCCGTTGGCAAGGACCCGCTCCGGCTGAATCAGTTTGGCGCAACGGCCGGCGGTCCAATCATCCGGAACCGCGCATTCTTCTTCGTGGGATGGGAGGGCGTTCGCGAAGTGCGAGGCCGACAGGTCACGGGTGAAGTGCCGACCGAGTCGCTGCGCCAGCGGATGCTCGCGGCTAATCCCGCATACGCAGCGTTACTGTCACTCGTGCCGCCTCCGACGGAAGATCGTGGCAACCCCGATCGTGCATTTCACCGCCGCAGCGCGAACAAGGCCAACCGGGAAGACTCCGGCATGGCGCGCCTCGACTTCAACCCGACCTCGAAAGATAGTCTTTTCATACGCTACACGATTCTCGACGCGTATACAGTTATCCCTGGGCTTTCCCCTCTCAACGGCGTGGAGTACCCTATGCAGACCCGCACTGGCACGCTCTCCTGGAACCGCATTCTAACGGCCCGCGCGGTGAATGAGTTTCGAGCCGGAGTGAACAAGCAGGATATCCCTCGAGCCTCCCAGGCGTTCGTTCATCAGCAGATTGGCAACCTGAGCGGCTTCCTTTCCACCCCAGGCCAGGAGGTGCTTCGCTCCAATGGCGGAAGTTGGACGATTCTGGACAACTTCGCTTTCAACGCGGGGCGTCACGCTCTCAAGGCCGGATTCGAGCTGCGGCGCTTCCATTACGGCCGGGCCAACTATGAGAATCCGGTATACCAAATCGATACGCTGGCCGACCTGCTCGCAAGCAGATTTACTAGCGCGCGAGTGACCCTCGGAAACGATATTCGGAGGTTACGGGAGAGGCAGTGGGGGTTTTACTTCCAGGATGATCTTCGCGTCAGCCCGGTATTGACTCTGAACCTGGGCTTGCGCTACGAGTACTTCACCCCTGTGACAGAACGCAATGGCCTTTTGTTCAACGTCGTCAGCGATCCCTTTGGCCCATTTCGCCCGCGAGGCGAGCCAATTTGGGCGCCAGACCGGAACAACTTCAGCCCGCGGTTCGGTCTTGCCTGGGACATCGGAAATAACAGCAAGGACGTGATCCGCGCCGGCGCCGGGGTTTTCTATGCACCTAACACTTATCGAGAGGTAACGGCGATGGTGAATCCGCCGGATCGCCCTTACACGCTTGCGGTCTCAGCCATCGATTTTCCCACTCTCCGTTATCCAATTAACGTAGCCGCCTTGGATCTCCAAAGGTTCCCCGGCCTCGCGACGCGAAATATCTTCGACCCCCTCCAGCGCACGACTTACAGCATTCAATGGAGTTTCGATTACCAGCGTGAGCTGACGCGCGACCTGTCCGCGACGCTCGGCTACGTAGCAAATCACGGTGTGAAACTTCTGACACTGCACTGGCTCAACGTAATAGACGCGGTCACCAAACGTCGCCCGAATCCGACCACGACCGCGATCTCTTACCAGGAACATTCGGGCATGAGCAATTACCATGCATTGCAGGCTTCTCTGAAGAAGCGCTTTGGCAAAGGGCTCATGTTTAATGGACACTACACCTTCGGCAAAGCCATTGAACAGGGAGGGGTGGATAATATGACCGCATCGACCGTCGCGAGTGTTCAGGACCATACCAATATCCGCGCGTCTCGCGGCCGCTACATACAGGACGTCCGGCAGGTTTTCTCACTCGACCACAGTTGGGATGTTCCATTTGAGAGCTGGTTGGGCGCGGATTCTGCCGCGATGCGCCGCATCGCCGGGGGCTGGCAGGTATTCGGCATTCTCGCAATCCGCAGCGGTAATCCGGTAACCATATTGTCGGGGCGTGATACCTACGGGCTTGGCAATAGCACCGGCCAGCGGCCTGATTTGGTGGGAGACGTGCCCGTGTACCTTGAAGGCTACCGGGAATCGACAGCACACGCCTATCTCAGTCGCGCGGCGTTCGCCAATCCATGTGACGCGCGTCGGCTTACGAGTCCTTGCGGAATCTTCGGGAACGTCGGAAGTTTTACCGTTGGTAACCCCGGCTCGATCTATTATGATTTGTCCGTGTTTAAGAACATAACGTTGACGGAGCGCGTAAGCCTTCAGTTGCGAAATGAGTTTTTCAACCTTTTCAACCACGCCAACTTCGGGGGCGCCAACGCAACTCTAACGAACGCGCTGTTCGGCCAGATCACGAGCGCCGGCCGTTCCCGGGAGCTGCAATTCGCGTTGAAGCTGTTGTGGTGAGATAGAAGAGAAACAAAAGGAGCTGAAACGTGGAAAGGATCGGCAGGCGAAAGTTTCTTCAATACACAGGTGCGAGTGCGATGGGTTCGATGGCCGCAAACGGAACGAGGGGCGCCATCCGAACCGGCATGATGGGAACGCAGCACAGTCACCTGGAAGGCAAGCTGAAGGCAATGAAAGACTCGCCCGACTATGAAGTTGTAAGCGTCTGCGAACCTGACGCAAAAGTCCGGGCGCTCGTCCTGAAGGATCCATTGTTTCAGGGTCTGAAATGGGTGAGCGAGGACGAATTGCTCAGCGACGCCTCGGTTCAATTGATCGTCGCCGAGTGCCGGCCTTGGGAAGCGATCGAGTGGGGTAAGAAGGTGATTGCGGCAGGCAAACATCTTCACCTTGAAAAACCCCCCGGCAATCAATGGGCGCCGTTCAAGGAACTGGTGGAGGAAGCCCGCCGCAGGAAGCTGCTGCTGCAAACCGGATATATGTGGCGGTGGCATGAGGGCATCAATGCCGCGATCGAGGCGGCCAGCAAGAGATGGCTCGGCGAGGTTTACATGATCCGAGGCACCATTAACTCGGATCGGACGCCGGAGTTCCGAGCTAAGGAAGCCAAGTACAAAGGGGGGAGCTTTTTTGAGCTTGGAGGGCACCTCATCGACCGTGTCGTTGAGTTGATGGGGCGCCCGAAGAGGGTCCACAATTGGCTGCGGCACGACACGAGCATCGCCGACAAACTTGCGGATAATACCTTGGTCGTTCTCGAATACGATCGCGCCCTTGCGGTACTTTCATCGGCTCCGCGGATGTACGGGTCTGGCGACCATCGCTCTGTCGAACTGATCGGCACCGACGGGACCGTAACCGTAACGCCCGAGACGTCGCCGCCGAAGATGAGAGTCGCAATGCGCAAGCCGCAGGGCAAGTACAAGGCGGGGTGGCAGGAGATCGCGCTGGGCCCGCAGCCGCGGTTTGTCGGCGACTTCAAAGAACTCGCCCGTGCGCTGAAAAGCGGCCAGCCGCTCAAGCTTTCCTATGATCATGAACTGACACTGCATGAGACTTTGCTGAGAGCCTCTGGCGAGATCGTCTGAGTAGCGCGTCTGGGAACACAACAAGTCGAAAGGGAGAGAGTGATGACAGATCCTAAAACTACACCATCGCGACGAAATATTGTTAAAGCGGCGGCGATGATCCCGTTCGCGGCGGTCGGCGGGAGTGCGGCGAACTCGGCGATTGCCGTGGGCCTCCTCGGTTCGGGAAACCGTGGAACTTATGTGGCCGGCCAACTCGCCAAGATCGCACCCGCTCGCCTTGTGGCTCTGTGCGACATCTTTGACGAAAAGATGCAGGAGGCGAAGAAGAGGATCGGTTTGGAGAATCCAAAGATGTATGAGGATTTCCACCAGATGCTGGCGAGCGACATCGACGCTGTCATCATCGCCACCCCCGTGTTCCTGCATGCGGACCATTTCGAGGCCGTGCTTAAATCGGGCAAGCATATCTATATCGAGAAGCCGGCGTCCGCGGACGTCGCAGGCTGCAAGCGAATCATGCGATTGGCTGACTCCGCAGATCGGAAAATAAATATTACATTCGGTTTTCAGCGGCGTTATGCGAAGCTCTATCAGAAAGCGAAACGCCTCGTCGATTCAGGAGCGATCGGCGAAATCCGAATGGGACACGCGCACTTTATTAAGAGTGGAGGCGCCGCGTCGGCGGTGATGCCATCATCTCCGCCCAAGACGGAAATCGAAAGGATAAAGACATGGCACGGCTGGAAGGAGCTCTCCGGTGACCTGATTGTCGAAAACAATGTCCACTCCATCGATGTCCTGAACTGGTTTCTCGGGGGTCATCCCAACAGCGCCATCGGCGCCGGCGGCTCCACGCTGCCCATGTCAGGAGACATGCGCGACCACAATTTCGTTGCGTATGAATATGACAAAGGCGTGCAGGGGCAGCTTACCGGTGCGACCGTGGCGTCAACAGGCTACCGCCACGTCACCGAGCAGTTTTTTGGTGAATCCGGAATGGTCGAAACCTCCGAGGAGTTCTGGCGGTACTTTCAAAGTCGCCAGCAGGACACCACCGAGAAGTCACCCGGCAACATTACCATCGACTCGCTCACAGAGTTTGTGAAGCGGATTTCCGAGGGCCGACCAGAGAATGTCGGGGCGCGCGGAGCCGAGAGCACGCTCACGGCGATCCTGGGACGAATGGCAATGGACCGGCGCGGCGAGATCACCTGGGACGAAATGATGAAGTCAGCATGAAGAGCGCAGATCACACATGAGCAAGCAAAAGAACGGCAGCGGGCGAAGTTTCTGCAACCCCTTTGATTACTCAGGGTTCCAACGCTTCCCCCCTCCGCCGGTGTCTGAATTGCAGTTCCGCCTGGGGGTCTGCTATCATTCCTCATAATGCGCCGCCGCGAGTTTCTTTCCGCCAGCCTCGCCGCCGCCGCGGCCGAGGATCGGATTCGGATCGGTGTCCTGGGTTCCAGCCACCCTCACGCCGAGGCGAAGATCCGAATCCTCAAGGAGTCGCCGCGCTGGGAACTGGCGGGCGTTTCCAACGACGACGGCCCCACCCGCGATGCTCTGCTGGGCGACCCGTCCATCCGCGTCGTGGCCGTCGAGTCCGGCGTCCAGCGGCACGCCGAACACGCGCGCCTGGCCTTGGAAGCCGGCAAGCATGTGCACCTGGAAAAGCCGCCCTCGGACAATATGCGCGATTTCAGGGAACTGGCGGCCCTGGCGCGGCGCAAGAACCTGCTGGTGCAGTTGGGCTACATGTGGCGCTACCACCCCGCGATCAACGCGATTTTGGAGGCCGCCCGTAAAGGCTGGCTCGGCGACGTCTATCTGGTGCGCGGCACAATCAACACGATCACGCCGGCCGGCGAGCGCCCCGGCCTCGCGGTTTTTCCCGGCGGACTTATGCTCGAACTCGGCTGCCACCTGATCGACCCGCTGGTCCGGATGATGGGCTTGCCGGCCAGAATCACTCCGTTTCTTGGCACCCACGGCAACTTCAACGACCGGCTCGCCGACAACACCGCCGCCGTGTTCGAGTATCCGCGCGCCATGGGCATCGTCAGTTCGAGCGCTTTGCAGGCGAACGCATTTCAGCACCGCAATTTCGAGGTGTTCGGCTCCAACGGAACGGCGCTTCTGCGCCCCATCGAACCGGGCACGCTGCTCAGCATCGACCTGGTCAAGGCCGCCGGACCCTACATAGCGGGCGTGCAGCAGGTGAAGTTCGCGCCGTTCGGCCGCTACGTGGCCGATTTCGACGAACTGGGGGAGGCGGTGCGGCTTTCCAGGCCGCTGGCCGTCACGCCCGAGGAAGATTTGAAAGTACACGAAGCGCTGTTGCGCGCTTCGGGAATGTGGAGTTGAAGCATGACCACCCGAAGAGACCTGTTGAAGTCGCTGACCGTTGCGGCCGCCGTTGCCCCCAGCGTCACGAAGTACGTCCGCTTCCGCAAAGGCGCCACCGCGGCTTACGGTATTCTGGACGGCGAAACCATCCGCGAGATTAGCGGCCCGCTGTTCGGCGCGCACAAGGAGAGCGGCGCGCAGCACAAGCTGGCCGGCGTCAAGCTGCTGTATCCCTGCGAGCCGCCCAAGATTCTGGCCGTGGGCCTCAACTACAAAACCCACATCGGCGACCGCAAGCCGCCGGCCAACCCCGAGATCTTCTACAAGCCCATCACCTGCCTGCTGAACCCGGGCGAGACGATCGTGATCCCCAAGACCGCGCTCAACGTTCACTACGAGGGCGAGTTGGCGATCGTGATCGGCCGCCGCGCGCGCAACGTCACCCCCGCGCAGGCGCGCCAGGTCATCTTCGGCGTCACCTGCGGCAACGACGTGAGCGAGCGCGACTGGCAGGGCGGCGCGCAAAAGGACCTGCAATGGTGGCGCGCCAAGGGCGCCGACACGTTCGGGCCGCTGGGTCCGGCGATCGTGCGCGGCCTGGACTACGGGAACCTGAAACTGGAGACGCGGCTCAACGGCAAGGTGGTGCAGCAGGCCCCCACCTCGGATCTGCTGTTCGACCCGCCGGCCATCGTAAGCTGGATCAGTCAGGTGGTCACCTTGACGCCGGGCGACGTCATCTACACCGGCACGCCGGGCCAGACCAGCAAGATGAAGCCGGGCGACGTGGTCGAAGTCGAAATCGAAGGCATCGGCGTGCTGCGCAACCCGGTCGCGGCCGCCTGAAAAAATGCGTCAGCCTGGTATGGCCCCTTTATTGGGTCAGACCAGTGGGTCCCTGGGGACGGGCTAGTGTGTCCCTTGCGGACACACCGGCCGGT
>JAUYBU010000530.1 GCA_030693045.1 Bryobacterales bacterium
CGGATAGACTGAAAGGCGATGCTTACTCGACGCGAGTTTCTGGGAACGGCGCCTGCCGCCCTGGCTCAGGCGAAACGTCCCAACGTCCTCTTGTTCATGACGGACCAGGAGTCGGCGCTATTGCCCGGCCCGGCGAAGTTACCGAACCGCGAGCGGGTGAACTCGCGCGGCGTCCAATTCACTAGCGCGTTCTGCAACACGCCGCAGTGCTCGGCGGCGCGATCGTCGCTGCTGACGGGCCTGGAGCCGCACCGCACCGGCGTCGTGACCAATGTCGACACCGGCTCGCTCGGCAAGGCGCTTTCGCCGAAACTTCCCACCGTGGGCCACGTGTTTCGCGACGCCGGGTACCGCACGGGCTATTTCGGCAAGTGGCATCTGGGCAAGGAGGACGGTGGCCTGGAAGAGTTCGGTTTTTCAACTCACGGGCGCGGGCGCGACCGCGCCGTCGCCGATGCGGCGGCCGCCTGGATCGGTAAGCAGTCCGAGCCGTGGCTGGCCTGGGTGTCGATTCTCAACCCGCACGACATCTACTCGTTCATCCGCGAGCCCGAGGGCGTTACCCCGCGCGCCGGCGTCCGCCCGCCGGCCACCGGGCTCTCCAACCTGGATGGCAAGCCCGCCGAGCAGCGGCACTACATGGACAAAGATCAAGGCCGCCCCACCCTCGGATACAAGCCCGAGGACTGGGTCCGCTACCGCAGCTATTACCTCGGGCTGATGGAGTTGGCCGACGCCTGCCTGGGCGCCGTGCTGGGATCGATCAAGGACTGGGACAACACCATCGTGCTCTATACCGCCGATCACGGCGACGCGCAGGGCGAGCACGGACTGCCTTTCAAAGGGCCGTTCATGTACGAGCCGCTGATTCACATTCCGCTGGTGATCTCGGTTCCGGGACTGAAGCCGGCCCGGCGTGACGACATGGCAGCGTCCATCGACGTGGCGCCGACGCTGGCTTCGCTGGCCGGTTTGCGCTGGCCCGGCGCGGTCACCGGTCGCGACCTCTCGCGCGGGTCGATCGACCGCGACGCGGTGTTTCTCGAGTACTACTCGAAGCAGAAGTGGGTCAACCCGATCCGCACCATCCGCACCCGCCGCTGGAAGCTGAACTGGTACGACAGCGGCAACCAGGAACTTTACGACCTGCGGGAAGACCCGAACGAGGCGCGCAACCTGGCCGCCGATCCGGCGGCCTTGAAAACCCGCCGGGAACTCGAAGCGCGCCTGGACGCCTGGCGCCCCGCCCTAATTCGGGGACAGGCTACGAAATCCCGAAATTAATTTCGGGGTTTCGTAGCCTGTGGCCATGATCGCGTTGCGCTCACCGAAGGTGGTGAAAATGGGGGACACGCCTGCGGGCTGCTTTAAGCGATGGTGTGCGTAAAAGTAGCCCGGAGTGTCCCCGGGTCTCTGCGATTTTCGAGAGTGTCCCCGAATTAGGTGACCGGCAACTCGTAGCCCTTGCGGCGCGGGCGCGCGAGCATGGCGTTGGCTTCGTCGTCGCCGGGGAACTTCTCCGCCATCGGGTCCCAGCGCAGCTTGCGGCCCAGGTCGCGGCAGATGTTCACCAGGTAGCAGACGGTCGTCGCGCGGTGCGCCGCCTCGACGTGCGCGTTGGTTTGCTTGCGCGTGCGAATGCAATCCAGGAAGTTCTCAATGTGCCATTTGTCTTCGCCCGGTCCTTCGGGCGTGGTTTCGGGAGCGTTCTTCAGCAACTCGCGCGGCACCGCGTCCACCGTGCCGCGCTTGATCTCGATGGCCCCCTTGTCGCCGAGGAAGATGGCCCCCAAATCGGCGTGGTCGCGCTTGGGCCCCTCCAGCTTCAGCAGCGTGCCGCTGGCGTAGCGCATGGTCACGCGGCACTGCTCGCCTTTCTCTTCGGGCCAGATCTCCACCGGCCCGGTGTCGTCGGTTCCCAGCGCGCACTGCACCTGGTCGAGCGCGTGCGTGCCCCAGCCGGTGACGCCCCAGGACTGCCCCGCGCCGTCGTAATCCCACCACCACGCCCAGCGGGTTTGCAGGTCCTTGTGATACGGCCGCAGTTCGGTCTGGTTGCACCACTGGTCCCAATCCAGGCCTTCCGGCACGGGCTGGCCGGGCTTGGCTTCCCAGCGCTTGGGCGGCTCGAAATTGCAGGCGACGACCGTGTGCACCTTGCCGAGCGCGCCGTCGCGAACCATTTTGCTGGCCCAGGCGTTGATGGGGATCGACCGCTGTTGCGTTCCGCACTGCAACACGCGGTTGTACTTCTTGACGGCGTTCGCCAGGATGCGCCCTTCGGCGATGGTCAGCGTCATCGGCTTTTCGGCGTAAACGTCCAGGCCCGCCTGCATGGCGTGAATCGAGATCAGCGCCCGTGCGTGAGTCGTCGTCTCGACGAAAACGGCGTCGAGTTTCTCCTTCTCGATCAAGCGGCGGTAGTCCTGATACTTGCGCCAGCGCTCGCCCTCGGGCAGGATCTTCGCCGCCTGGCCGCAGCGCGGCAGGTGGCAGTCGGCCACGGCGACGATATCCGCGCCGGGGAATTTTTCGTTCTTCAGGAGCCACTGCGCGCGGCCGCCGACGCCGATGAAGGCGATCTGAAGACGCTCATTGGCGCCGAAGGCGCGCGCCGGAACGTAGTGGAACAGCGAAGCGGCGGAAGCCGCCCCGATAATCTCGCGTCGCTTCATTTGGATCACCTCCGTGGATTACGCTCCCAGCGAGGCCAGCGCACGCCGCACGGCGGCGGCGTTCTCCTTGGGCTCGTCTTTGAATCGGGGCCACATGCCGACGATGGCGGCGTCCTGTGGCTTGATGTTCGAGAAGACGAAGCGGAACGTCTGCTCGATCCTGGACGCGGGATCGATGCCGCGGCCGGCGGCCAGAAGCTTGAAGGCGAAGCAGGTCTTCTTGGTCTGGCGAACCATCTTGCACATCCGCTCGGGGTCCTTCTCGAAGTACGTCTCGCCCAGCGGCGCTTCGCCGAACTCGCGGCGGCTGTCCTCGGGCGCGCGCGTGACGCGGTAGAGGCAGGTCATGAAGTAGTCGTTATCCCAGCCGCGCCCCTCGACGTAATCGACCACCGCCGGGTTGTGCGTCGAGATGCCCCCGGGGACGCCGGCGTCCTGCACCATGCGGTAGAAATCGCGGACCTTGTCCATCTCGCCGGCGCGGAACCGCTCGTCGGTCAGGCTGCCGTGGTGCGCGATGCCGATGGGATTCAGCTTGACCGCGTCCTTGATCAGCCCCGGGTTCTTCATCATTTCGCCGTGGCCCAGCAGCAGCCAGTTCATCTTGCCGCCCTCGTCGCGATAGCGCTTCAGGTCCGCGACGGAGTCCTGGTCGAAGTGCACCTGCCAGGTGTTGATGCCAACCTCTTCGCAGCGCTTGAGCACTTTCAACCGCTGCTCCTGGGTCATCCATTCCTTCATCAGGCGGCCCAGGATCGAGTTGAAATGCGCGAAACCGTAAAGCGGGTTCGAGCCGATAATCAGCCGCGTGACCTCGGCCTTGAAGAACTTCACTTTCGGCAACTGCGGCTCCGGCGCGGCGGCCGCAATCCCCATTCCGGCAGCGGACTGAATGAAACCGCGACGGGAGGCCGCTCGGTCGTGGGGCATGAATCAAGCTCCTTGGAAGGGAAGTATACCGCAGTCGGACCTCCGCATCACATTTCGGCCAGTTCGCCGGATTGACATCCAATCCCGGTTCATATATAAATGGTCAATTCCCCGGTGAGGCGTCGCGTCTCACGCCGCGGGAAGAAGAGGGGCATTCACAATGGCATACAGAAGAGTTTTTTCCTTAGTGCTGATCCTCGGATTATGCGCTCTGGTAAGCATGGCCCAGGAAACCCGGGCAACCATCAGCGGAACGGTGACGGATTCTTCGGGGGCGGTGGCCGTGGGAGTCAGCATAAAGCTGATGAATACCGACACCGGCGTGTCGTTCACCGCCGAAACGAACGCCGCCGGCCAGTACCGGTTTCTGTTCCTCAACCCCGGTCCTTACAAACTGTCCGCCAGCATCACCGGGTTCAAGAGCTTCGAGCGCGACAACATCGTGCTGCACGTCTCGCAAGCCGCCGGCATCGACATCACTCTGCAAGTCGGCGCCATGAGCGAGAGCGTGACGGTTTCCAGCGAGGCGCCGTTGCTGGAGGGCGAGAAGGTGGATCGGGGGGTGGTCATCGAACAAGCACGGATCGTGGACCTGCCGCTGAGCATGCGCAACCCGATCATGCTGTCGAACCTGTCGGCCGGAATCATCAACAGCAGCGACCCCAACCACATCAATCCGTTTTCCAACAGCAGCATCTCGTCCTGGTCGGTCAACGGCGGACAGGTCAACAACGTCGAGTTTCTCATGGACGGCGCGCCGAACAACGCCTATTCCGGGGCCACCAACCGGATCGCTTACGTGCCTCCCTCCGACGCGGTGCAGGAGTTCAAGGTGGTGACCGGCGTCTACGATGCGCAGTATGGCCGGACCGGGGGCGGCGTGATCAACGTCTCGGTCAAGAGTGGAACCAACTCCGTTCACGGCACCGTCTACGAGTACGCTCAACGCTCGGTCCTGAACGCCAACACGTTCACCAACAACGCCAAGAAACTGCCCAGGGAAGGCAACGGTCTGAACCAGTACGGCTTCACCGTGGGCGGCCCGGTGCGCCTGCCGAAATTGTACAACGGCACGGACAGAACCTTCTTCTTCTTCGCCGGCGAATCCTACGGCCAGGACTTGAACTTCCCGCTGGAGTCGATCACTTCGGTGCCCACGGTGGAGCAGAAGCAGGGCGACTTTTCAAAGACCACCGACGCCGCGGGCCGGGCGATGACGATCTACGACCCGATGACGGGGCGATTCGACAGCAGCAACAAATGGGTGCGGAGCCCGTTCGCGGGCAACCTGATTCCGAAGGACCGGATCAATCCGACCAGCCAGAAGATCCTTTCTCTCTACCCGAACCCCAACACGCTCTCGCCCGGCTCCACTACCTGGCAGAACAACTTCATCCTGGCGCCGAACCCCGGCATTATGGACTTCCAGAACTATACCGCGCGCGTCGATCACATGTTCGGTCCGCGGGAGCGGGTATATGGGCGGTGGTCCTGGAACCGCCACGAATCGTTCCGCATCAAGAATGCGATCCAAGGCCTAGGGGCGGACTACCAGACGGCCGGCAAGACCAACAACGCCGTGGTGATCGACTCGGTCACCGTGATCTCCAGCGCCACCACGTTCAACTTCCGAACCTCGCTGACACGCTGGCAGGAATTCCTGCCGGGGTACGCCAATAACTTCAGCGCCACCGACTGGGGCTGGCCCAAATCTCTGGTCGATCAACTCCCTATCCGCGGCTGGACCGGGACGCGGAGCTACCCTACGCGCACCCTGTTCCGTATGGGCACGGCGCAATTGCCCGGCGCCTCGCGGGTGCCTTTTGTCGCCACTGAAGGGTTCGGCAACCTGGGCTCGAACTCGTATATCTTCGAACCCACCAACGTGTTCAGCCTGCAGCCGAACTTCGCGCTGATTCGCGGCCGCCACAGCATCAAGACCGGTCTGGATTTTCGCGTTTCCCGGTTCACCAACCTGCGCCCCGACTACGCCGCCGGCCGCATCGAATTCAACCGCGGGTTCACCCGCGCCGACTATCTCACGCAGGATACCCTGAGCGGCAACGGCGTCGCGTCCCTGCTGTTGGGCTATCCGTCGGGTGGAAGGGTCGATAACAAAGTCGATCCGTACTGGCAGACATTCTACTATGCGCCGTGGGTCCAGGACGACATCAAGCTGACGCGAAAACTGACCATCAACCTGGGCTTCCGCTGGGACTTCAACATGCCGCCGACCGAGCGCTACAACCGGGTCAACCGCGATTTCCTGGCGACCACGGTGAATCCGATCTCCAGTCTGATCGATCAAAAGCAGTTTCCCGGGTACAAGGTTTCCGGCGGCATCGGGTTCGCGGGGGTGAACGGATTGTCGCGCATGCCCTTCAATCCCGACAAGAATAATGTCCAGCCGCGAATCGGCGTCGCTTACCAACTCAGTTCGAAGATGGTAATGCGAGGTGGGTGGGGAATCTTTTACATGAGCCCGATCTCGCGCGGCGCCAGCAACGGATTCAGCCAGGACACTCCCTTGGTTTCGACTCTCGACTCCGGCCGCACGCCGGCCGCCGCGGTCAACAATCCTTTTCCGTCCGGCGTTTTGAAACCGGTGGGCGCTTCGCTGAGCATGGGGACCTTCCTCGGCCAGTCGCCCGATTTCTCGAATCCGAAGGCGCGCACGCCTTACGTGCACCAGTTCTCGTTCGGGATCCAGCGGCAGTTGCCGGGTAATATTATGGTCGACGCCGCCTACGTCGGCTCGCGGACCAAGTCCGCGGTTGTCAGCAGGGGCATGAACGAACTTCCTGTGGACCTGCTGGCATTGGGGGACTCCACCAAGGGCGGCAACGCGAACTATCTCAACACCCAAGTGCCGAATCCGTTCGCCAATTTGATCCCCGGCACCGCGCTGAACAACTCCACCGTGGCGCGCCAGCAACTGCTGCGCCCCTATCCGCAGTTTTCCAGCTTCAATATGATGGACCGCAACGACGGGACCATCTGGTACAACTCCTTCCAGATGACGCTCGACAAGCGGTACTCGCACGGCCTGAACGTGCTGCTGACCTACACGCTCTCGAAGAACATCGAAGCGCTGTCGTACCTGAACGCCCAGGATGCGGCGCCCACGCGCACGCTGGTGGACTGGGACCGCCCGCACCGCCTGGTGGTTGCCCCGATGTACGAACTGCCGTTCGGGCCCGGGCGAAAGTTCCTGAGCCAACCCCACGGGGTGGTCAGCCGCCTGGTGGGCGGATGGCAGGGCGTGGTCACCAGCACACTGCAGTCCGGAGATCCGATGTCGGTTCCGGGGAACGTCTACCTGCTGGGAGATCCCCGTCTCGACAACCCCAGCTTAAGCCGGTTGTTCAAGACCGGGGTGGTCGACGCCAACGGCACAGTGCGCAACGTCCAGGCCGGGGAACAGCCGGTGTTCCAGATTCGGCCGCCGTTCACGCTGCGTACCACGCCCTTGCGCTACGGCAACCTGCGAAACCAGTGGGCCAATACCTACGATTGTTCCCTGGTGAAAACGACGCGCTTCCGGGAAAGGATAAAGATGCAGGTGCGGATCGATGCGTTCAACGTGTTCAACACGCCCGTATTCTCATCCGACCCCAACCTCGATCCGACCTCGTCGAACTTCGGCAAGATCTTTCCCGACAACGGGCAGAGCAACAAACCGCGCGTGATTCAGCTTGGATTCCGGTTTGAGTATTGAGAGACGACATCATGCAAAGACGCGATTTCTTTAAGGCGGCGGCGCTGGCGGCGCCTGCCAGCGCCGGCATTGCAGCCGCCGCGGCCATGCAGAAGCAGATCAAGATCACGGGGCTCGAAACCGACCTGGTGGAGCGGCGTCCAGGGACCGGCCGGCCCAACTACGACGCGATTCACAAGCTCGGCGTGGAGGGCGGCAGCGTGACTGTGCGCGTACTCACCGACGCGGGGATTACAGGGTGGGGAAGCGGCAGTTTCGGCGTGATCGCCGGGGCGCCGCGAGTGCTGCAATCGATTCTGGAGAACGAAATCAAGCCGGTGATAGTTGGCAAAGACCCGGTGTTCCCGAAGCGCCTCCGGGCCGACCTGTGGGCCGCGCTGGAGTACCACGGGGTGGGGGGAATCGTCCAGTTCGCGATGTCCGCCGTCGATATTGCCTTCTGGGATATCATCGGCAAACTCGCCGGCATGCCGGTGTACAAGCTCCTGGGTGGCTTTCGCGACCGCATGCCGGCGTATTCGATGGGTGGCTGGTATTACGACGACGACAAGGACCTGTCGGAGTTCAAGCGTGCCGGCAATGCGGCCATGGAACAGGGTTACGGGGGCCTCAAGATCAAGGTCGGCCGCTATTCGCTGGACGACGATATCGTGCGCATTCGCGTCGCACGGGATATTATCGGCAAGGACCGGCGCCTTATGGTCGATGCCAACCAGGTTTTCAACCGGAACGAAGCGCTGAGGCGTGGGCGGGTGTACCAGGATATGGGTTGCTTCTGGTATGAAGAGCCGCTTCCTCCCCACGATATGGAAGGCTACGCCCTGCTGGCCAGGGAACTCGACATTCGCGTCGCCACCGGCGAAAACCTGTACGCGAAGTACCAGTTCACGGACCTGATCGAGCGGCGCGGGGCGGATGTCGTGCAACCCGACAACCGGCGCGCCGGCGGCGTCACCGAGTGGATGGAGATCGCGGCCATCGCCGACGCCTTCGGGCTGCAAGTCGCCAGTCACGGGGGCGGCGCCACCAACATGAACATGCTGTGCGCCATGCCCAACGCCCTCTACATGGAGACGTCGGGGCCGCAGCGAAACATGGTGAACAGCGAGATCCCCGCCCCCGAGGAACCCGGCATGGGCAGCGAGCCCCGCCGCCGGACATAAAACCCGGGACAGTACACTCATTTCGGGTTTTCGCGCGCCGTGTGCCTCGGTCCCGGTTGTCTTGTACCCCGGCGAGCGAGTACATTGGCCGAGGGGACCCTTATGCGGAACGATCAAAACCAGAGCGCCGAGCGGCGCGACTTCCTGAAAGCGGCTGGCGGCGTGCTGGTGCTGAAGCCGGAGACCGTGTTCGGCTCGCAGGCGAATTCGACAATCGAGGTCGGTCTGGTCGGCTGCGGCGGGCGCGGCAACTGGATCGCGCCGTTTTTCCCGGAGTTCACCGGCGCGCGCATCGTGGCGCTGGCCGACGTCATCCAGTCTCATCTCGACTCGACGCGGGAGAAATTCAAAGTCGGGGCCGCGCGCGCCTACTACGGCCCCGACGCCTACAAAGAGCTGGCCAACTCGAAGCTGGACGCAGTGGCGATCGAGTCGCCGCCGTACTTCCACCCCGTGCAGACGCGCGCGGCGGTCGAGGCCGGCAAGCACGTCTACATCGCCAAGCCCATCGCCGTCGACGTCCCCGGCTGCAAGCATTTTCTCGAAAGCGGGAAGCTGGCCGCATCGAAGAAGCTCAGCTTCTGGGTCGATTTCCAGAGCCGCGCCATGCCGGTGTTCCAGGAGTGCGCCACGCGCATCCACCGCGGCGACATCGGCAAGCCGGTCCTCGGCCAGGTGTTCTACTACGCCGGCCGGCCCGCGCCCGACAAGGGCAAGCCCGGCATGGATCCCGGCCAGCGGCGCGTGATGAACTTCTACATGGACAGCGTCTTCGGCGGCGACATCATCGTCGAGCAGAACATCCACGTCATCGACATGGCGAACTGGTACCTGCAGGGCCATCCGCTGAAGGCCTGCGGAACCGGCGGGCGCACCGACTGGACCGGAACGCCCTACGGCGGCAGCGACGCCTACGACCACTTCGTGATCACCTTCTGGTACCCGAACGACGTCGAAGTCAGCTTCAGCTCGCACCAGTTGACACGGCACTTCTCCGACCTCTGCGTGCGCTGCTTCGGCATAAAGGGCGCCGCCGACACCCACTACGGCGGGTTGGTCCGCATCACCGGCGACAACGCCTGGCACGGCGCCGACAAGGACGACACCTTCCGCCAGGGCGCCATCAACAACGTCAAGACCTTCATCGACAGCGTCAAGAACGGCGCGCCGGTCAACAACGCCGAGGTGTCCGCGGAAAGCAACCTCACGGCGATCCTCGGGCGCATGACCGCCTACCAAAAGCAGCCGGTCACCTGGGACGAGATGCTGCGCTCCACCGAGCGGCTCGAGGCTCAGGTCACGCTGCGCTGGTAGCCGGCGCGCGGCCGCGCATGAAGCGCGCGATGCCGAAGACCAGCAGGATACCGGTGAGCAGATAGACCACGGAGCCGGCGCTGATGGACGCGCTCATGCCGAACCGCGCCGACGCGGCGGCGACGGCGATGGGAGCGGCGCTGCCGCCCAGCCACCCCAGGCAATTCATGAAGCCTTGCGCCGTCGCTCGCCGCTCCACCGGGACCACATCGTAGAGCGAAGCCCAGATATTGGCATCGTACAGCCCTTTGAAGAAGCCAAAGCAGGTCATGGCCACGACCAGCACCGGGACCGACAGCGTCCAGCCCGTCAGGAAGATGAACGGAAAGCCGAGGAACAGCCCGAAGGACTGCGCCATCATCCGGCCGCCGCGATACCGCCGCACCAGCCGGTCCGCCAAAACTCCTCCCGTGATGACGCCGAGAACCGACGCGATCTGAAGATACACCGTCGCGCTCAACCCCGCCATCGCCAGGCTCATGCCGAACTTGCGGGACAGAAACGACGGCATCCAGGTGAGGAAGATCATGGCCACGAAGTTGGCGCCGATGAAGACCGTGATCAGCACCGGGACCATCGGGCTGCGGAAAATGGCGCCGATGCCGGCGACGAGGCTCGCATGGGTGGCGGGCCTGGCTTCCACCAGATCCGGATCGGCCGCGCCGCGCCGCGGTTCGCGCAGCAGCAGGAGCAGCACGAAGCCCAGCACCGTTCCGAGCGATCCGAACAGGTAGAAGCCCGAGCGCCAGCCGTAATACTGTCCGAAGAATCCCGCCACCGCGCCGCCGGCGATGGTTCCCGCGTACACGCTCGACTGGTGCAAGCCCATGGCGCGCGAACGCGTGTCGCGGCCGTGGTAGTCGGAGAGCAGTGACATCGAAGCGGGATAGTAAAAGGTTTCGCCCAACCCTTCGAGGGCGCGGAACAGAACCAGGTGCCAGTACTTGGTGGACAGCGCCGTTGCGATGGTAATCAGCGACCAGAAAATCATGCCGCCAAGGATGAGGATCTTGCGATTGAAGCGATCGCCGATCAACCCGGCCAGCGGCGCGCCCAGCGCGTAGACCCACATGAACGACGCGCCGACGATGCCCAATTGGACGTCGCTCAGCCCCATCTCGGCCTTGAGCAGCGGGAACACCGAAAAGATCGCCTGCCGGTCCGCGTAGTTGAAGAAGCACACGAACCACAGCATCCCGACAACCCACCACTTGTAGCTTCGGCCGAAGATCATAAGCGAACTCCGATTATATCGGCAGATCGAGTTCCACTCGGGCGGCCTCGGTCTGTTCGGGATTCGGCTGCCAGCAGGCGGCGTGGTCGAACACGCCTCCCTTCATCGACAGAACCAGGAATCGGTACCACGGGCAGGAGTTCTTCAGGTCGGTTTCCGAAAAGTACGCGTCGCGGTCGGGGTGGGAATGGTAGATGCCGATCAGTTGCAGCCCACCCTGGCGCGCCTCGCGCGTCGCGGCCAGCAGGTCTTCCGGACTTACCTGGTAGCGCGTCCGCCGCGATCCGGCGAAAGAATTCTCGAGCGGCACGGCAACCCGGACTTCCCCGCCCGTGCCCAGCATCGCGCCGCAGCATTCGTCCGGATAGGCCGCGCGCGCGTGCGCGAGCATAGTTTCCCATGCACCCGGATGCACGCGGATCGAACTCATGGCGTTCCAGGCAACGCGCCCAGCGGGCTCTCCGGACAGCCCGCCGGTTCGACGGTGTAGACGAACCCGGCGATCTTCCAGCCCTCGGAGGTCTTGACCAGGTTGAACGCGTCCACGCCGCAATGGCTGAACTTGCGGTTCCGGTGGAAATCGTAAGGGGTCCACACCACCGCAATGCGGCCGTGGATCAGGACCTTGGGGTTCCACATGCGCTCGCGCATCTCCTCTTTGCCGCTGGCCAGTCGCTCCGCGAACTCTTTGTGCCCCGCTCCGCCGACCGCAACCTGAGCGCCGTTCTCCCTGACCGAGAAGTACCGGCCCTCGGCCATCAGCACGGACTGGGCCGCCGCGGAGTCCCGCGAAGCCATCGCGTCGAACAACCGCTGGACCACCGCGACAACGGCCTTCTCCTCGGACTGCGGCTGCGCCCGCAGCGCGGCGCAGGTCACCCAGACGAGAATCACAGCCACACGAATAAGCATGCGTAGATTATGGCGCGTTCCCGCGTCCCGGTGCGGGCGCGCGGCGCCAGGGACTTCCGCACCGAAAGGTGCGCACAGAGCAAGGAGATCTTCCAGCCCTCGGAGGTCTTGATGAGGCTGAAGGCGTCCACGCCGCAATGGCTGAACTTGCGGTCCCAGTGGATGTCGCATGGGGTCCACACCACCGCGATGCGGACGTGCGGTGGATTAGGACCTTGGGGTTCCACATGCGCTCGCGCAGCTCGTTGTACCGCTGAGCTGACACGAGCACGCAAGCTTCCGCAAGCCTCCGGCCGACACGCCGACACGTCCCGAGCGCCACTCTGGAATCGCTGGTTGACCAGGCCTGCGTAGGACCGCGATTCTGTGCTCCGATCAAGCCCTGCACCCGGGTGAGGGTTTGGAGACCTCTTTCCTAGGCTTTGTCTGCGCGGAAATGCTATTATTTCCGTGTGTTCATCCCGATTAAGCGGGTGTTCTTGAGCTCGGTTGCCGAAGCACTCACGGAGTACCGCATTGAGGTCGCTCGTGCGATCGACCTCCTGGACGACTATAAATGCGTACGCATGGAGGACTTCGGCGCCCGTGACGCGCCCTCTGAGGAGGTTTGCCGGACCCGCATAGGGGAGTGTGACGTTCTTGTGGGCGTCCTCGGGCCATGGTATGGGAGTCTCGTTCCCGGCACGCAGAAGTCGTACTCCGAGCTGGAGTACGACGTTGCTGTAGAACTGGGCATACCACGGTTGATGTTCCTGAGCTTAGATGACATGCCCATCCTTTCCGCTTCAGCTCCCACTGACGACGAGCGCGAGCGTCAAAAGGTGTTTCGGAGCCGTGCCAGCCGGGAGCGACAATGCGCCTATTTCCGGGCACCTTTCGACCTGGCCGTACGCGTGCACGCGGCCATTTACAACTACACTCGCGAGAGGTTTCAGCGCGGAGACCCTCTGGACGCCCATGAAGAGCTTTCAATTGTAAGACACACCAGATTTCAGGAGTTACTGGTAGAACCCTATGACCGAACAAGACCAACCTAGTGAGACACGCTCAACAGCGCACACGACCTTGCTGTTCCCTTTTGTAACGAACACCGCCGGATTTGACACCGCGATAACGATCACCAATGCTTCCGCGGAGCCGTTCGGTAGTAAGCCGCTGGCCGGCATTTGCAGAATCAATTACTTTGGTCACCTCGTTGATGGAGGGCCGGCGCCGCCCGTACAGACTTCCAGCCACATTCGCCCTGGTTCGCAGTTGGTTTTCGGATTGAATAGCGGCGGCATGGGAATCGCTCCCTCGCAGGGCTTCCAGGGTTACCTCGTGGTTGAGTGCTTCTTCTTCGACGCGCACGGATTCGCTATGATCGCTGACCTCGGGATGGAGCGCATCGCAACTGGTTACTTGGCACAGGTGATCCCGAGCCGGCCCTAGCGCTGAGTGATCGTCGCCTTCGGCGCCGGCGCCTGAGCCGCGCGGCGGGCCGGCTCGCTACGCTGTTACGTTGTCAAATCAGCAGCGCGGGCCCGGCCGCTTTTCCTTGGGCTGGCCTGGGAGAGAACCGGGGCAGATCACTCACGCTTGAAGTCGCGCGTTCCCGCGTCCCGGTGCGGGCGCGCGCGGGGCGCCACGGACTTCGTGATAGATTCGTAATAGTCGTGGGCCCTTAGCTCAGCTGGTTAGAGCAGCGGACTCATAATCCGTTGGTCGTAGGTTCAAATCCTACAGGGCCCACCACGCGTTTATCGGGAAACGCGGGTCGCGCGGCGCGCGTGACTTCGACTTCTCCAGCAAAGCTGGAAGGAGACGGAATGGACAGACCCTCCTCTCGCAACCCTGCCAGGTGAAACTCGACGGCCTCCTGGATGAGCCGTTCGGCTTCCTCGCGGGAGTCCGCCACGGTGATTACTCCGGGCAGATCGGGAACGTATGCTCCCCAGGACGCCGGCCCTTTTTCGTAAATGACCGCGTACTTCATTCGGCCTCCAGTCTATCAAGGCCAGCAGCCTTGAAATCGCCTTCAAAGTGTCGACGGGTACATCTTTCCCCTCGTTTCCCGGCACTGTCACGAGGAGATCCCGGCGCTCATAACTTGTCCGGCCTCCCCGGGCGGCCGGACAAGACGGGAGTCATGTCCCACGGCGGTCCCGGTGCTGACGCACTGCGGCCGCTCCGCGCCGTGCCCCCAGGGCGCTTCGGCAGGGTCCCTGGACCATGGACGGTGGCCCGGATCGCGCCAGCGGGCCGCTGGAGTCGCTCGGGATGGAAGGGGTGAAACGCACGGCTCCAACGGAGGCGATCGGATGTATAATTGACGGAGGCCAGGAAGCCAAAGTGGAAATCCTGGACTGGCCGAAACCCGGGGATCCAGGGGGGATTTCCGGGTCATGAGTCCGGGATGCCAAGTTGGGAACGCCGGCCAGAAGTGGGAGGGGTGTGATGAAAGACAATTCTCTGGGAATTCGTTCGCTCCATGTATCCGCTTGTCTGCTGCTCGCTCTGGCCGTAGTTGCGCCGCGAGCCGCTCGCGGGCAACTGCTCCAAGGCTCGATCGACGGCAAGGTCACGGACCCCAGCCAGGCGGCGGTCGCCGGCGCCAAGGTCGTCGCCACCGATCAGGGCACGGGCTTCGTGAGGGATGCGGTGACGGGCTCGGCGGGGTTCTATTCTCTGCCCAACCTGCCGCCGGGAACCTACACCGTCACCATTAGCTCGCAAGGTTTCCAGACGTACACGCGCACCGGCGTCGGGGTGACCGTCCAGACGGTCACGCGCATCGACGCGGCTCTGAATATCGGCGCCATCAGCGAGAGCGTGACGGTCTCGGCCCAGGAGGTCGCACTTCAGGCCGACCGCGCCGATGTCCGCTCGGAAATCGGCGCGGACATTCTCAGGAATGCGCCCATGCCCATCGGCCGCAACTATCAAATGCTCTTCGTCACGCTGCCGGGGGTCTCGCCGCCGCAGAACGCTCACTCGTTCGGGGCCAACTCCAGCCGCTCCCTGACGTTCACTGTCAACGGGGGAAGCGTCTTCACCAACGACACCCGCGTCGACGGCGCAGGCACCAGGAATTTCAGCGCCACGGGCGTCCTCCAGTATATTCCCGCGCTCGAGGCCATCGAGACGGTCAATGTCGCCACCAGTTCGTTCGACGCGGACCAATCCTCGGGCGGCGGGTTCGTCAGTGTCACCGTGAAAAGCGGAACCAACGCGGTCCACGGCGCTTTGTTCGAAAACCACGCCGACCGGAGCCTGGAAGCGTACGCCTGGGCCGCCGATCGCACGAAACCCAAAGTCCCGTTTATCAGCAACCAGTTCGGCGGCGCCATCGGCGGACCGATCAAGAAAGACAAGCTCTTCTACTTCGTCAGCTACGAGGGAACCCGCCTGGTTCAGGGCAACACCGTGGTGGCCCAGGTTCCCACGCCGGCCATGAAAGCCGGGAACCTGTCCGCTTCCCCGACCGCGATCTACGATCCGATGACCGGCAACCCCAACGGCAGCGGCAGAAGCCCGTTCGCGGGCAACGTCATTCCCTCCTCCCGGATTGATTCAGGCGTGCGAGCCATGATTGCCACCGGCAATTGGCCCGATCCGAATCAACTCGGCACCGGCACGTTCGGCCTGGGCAGGAACTTCCTGTGCACGGGGTGCCAGGGCAACAGCGGCGCGCGGCGCGATCAATGGGACGCCAAGCTCACCTGGAACCCCAGCGGCAAATTGAGCATGTTTGCCCGCATCGGCTTAAACGACAGCGACTGGTACAACCCGCAAATTTTCGGCCTGCTCGGCGGACCTCAGGTGAGTCCCAGCAATGGAGCCGTCGGAGTCGGGGCTGCCCGCGTGTATAACGGCACCCTTTCGGCTACCTATGTGTTCACTCCCCATCTGCTCGTCGACGCGTACTTCGGCTACTCGCGGAACAATATGTACAGCCGGCAGCCCAACCAGGACAAGAACCTCGGCTGGACTCTGCTGGCCATTCCGGGGTTGAACACTTCGAACCTGCCGGAACACAAGCAACTCCAGCAGGGCGGCATGCCGCGGCTCACCATCGACGGCTTCGCGGCTCCCGGGCCGTCCAACGGGTATCAACCCCAGGGCTACAGCGATCCGCAAAAGAACATCAACGCGAATGTCAACTGGGTGAAAGGAAGCCACAATATTCGGGCGGGTTTTGACTCCGACTTTCAGGATTCCAATGAGATGCAGTACGAATATATCGCCAGTTACCTCAGCAGCGCGGGCGGCTTCCGCTTCGCTCAGGGCACGACGCAACTCCAGGGCGGTCCCGCCGGCAACGATATGAACGCCTTTGGCTCCTTCCTCCTTGGCCTCCCGCAAGAATCGGGCAAGATCCATCAATTCCCGGACGAATATTACACCCGCAACAGAATCTACAGCCTCTACGTGCGCGACCGCTGGCAGGTTGGACCGAAGCTGACGTTGAGCTACGGCGTGCGCTTCGACTATTTCCCGTTCCCCACGCGCCGGGGAGGGACGGGCTTCGAGTACTACAATCCCGCCAGCGCCACCATGTCGATCTGCGGGGTCGGGTCCATCCCCGAAGACTGCGGCATCACGCGAGACAAGCGGCACTTCAATCCGCGGCTGGGCCTGGCTTACCGTATCACCAACTCCACTGTCATCCGGGCCGGTTACAGCATGGCCGCCGACCCCAATCTGTTTCATGGCAAGAGCCTCGGGAATCGGGAGAACTTCCCATACCTGTTCCCCCAGTACATCGTTCCGCCCAACAGCCTTTCTTACGGCGTCACGTTCCGCCAGGGCCTGCCGGCGGTGTCCGCGCCCGATACCAGCAGCGGCACCGTGCCCGTACCCGGCAACGTGGCGGTCACGTCGGTGGACAACGGCAACTACGTCCGGGGGTACATTCAAACCTGGAACTTTACCCTGGAGCAGCGATTCAAAGGCTGGCTTGCATCGGCCGGCTATGTAGCCTCGCGAGCCATCAAGCCGCAGGACAATCTCCAGTTGAACTGGTCGCCGATCAATGGCGGGACGGCCGGACAGATCTTGAATAAGTTAACCGGCCGAACCGCTTCCACCGTGTACCTTGGCACGCTCGGGACCAATACCTACGACTCCCTCCAAGTGCGCGCGCAACGCCGCTTCGAAGGCTTCCAGATCGGGACCACGTACACGTGGGGCAAGGGTTTGGGATACTCACAGCAATCCGCGCGGGTAATGATTCCCCAGTATTATCGTTTGAACCGCGGCCCCCTGGACCAGGACTTCAGGCACCTGTTCGCGGCCAGCGGCGTGGCCGAACTGCCTTTCGGAAAGGGCAAGCGCTGGGCCCAGCAAGGCGTACCATCCATGCTGGCCGGCGGTTGGCAGCTCAGCACCGTGCTCAGCGCCCGGGTTGGACAGCCGTTCACCGCCAGCGCCTCGAATGCGACGCTGAATGCCACGTTTTCCGGCCAGTTCGCCGACTGCGTCAGCCCGCCCCAGCTCCTGCGCAACACCTTCCAGTGGTATGCCAAGTCCTCCTTTGCCGTGCCCGCGTCGGGACGCTTCGGCACATGCGGAACCAACCGTTTCAGGGGACCCGGGCTCATCAACGCGGATCTCGGAGTGGAACGTAAGTTCCGCGTGACGGAGAGATTCCAACTGGCGTTCCGTGGCGAGATGTTCAACATAAGCAACACGCCGCACCACGTCATGCCGGGCGGGAATGCCTCGGTCAACAGCGGCACGTTCCTGCAAGCCACCGACATC
>JAUYBU010000603.1 GCA_030693045.1 Bryobacterales bacterium
GATCGACTCGAACGGCGGAAAGCGATTGGCCCGCCAGCGCGAACAAGGCGGACAGGCACAGGCAAATCGAGTGTTTAGGTAGCATGTTTATGGCTCGTCCAAAGCAATGCCCGAGGCCGGTTGGCACGAGAGCGCAACTCCAATCTTTTCTCTGATGCGATTGATGATAGTCGATAATCGGTGGCCAGTCAATCGCTCGAAGCGCTCGACGCGCTCAGCGCCGGCCGGTTGCGAAGATTGCCTTGGGCAGCATGGCGTGCACGCCCTTGACGCCGTCCACCACCTGCGTGACGTGGAGATCGGCGGCGGCGCTGGTGAGCATGTAGGCATCGTCCCGCGACAGTCCGCGCTCGGTGGTCAGGTAGTCGATCATCTCCTTGGTGGCGCGGCGCGCGGCCTCGTCCAGGCTCTCGTGAAGCCCCATGGTGATGATGTGGGTCGGGGTCTCGGCACGCGGCCAGCGCAGTTTCAGATCCTTGCGCACGGTGAAGCGAAACACCCCGGTCAGGTTGGTCTCGATCGCGGTCACGCACACTTCGCCGTCGCCCTGCGCCGCGTGCCCGTCGCCGACCGAAAACAGCGCTCCGGGCGCCTGCACCGGAATAAACAATCTCGTGCCCGCCACCAGCGATTTGTTGTCCAGGTTGCCCGCCGCGTAGCCGGGCGGCGCGCTGTGGAGACGGCCCGACCAGGGCGCCAGGCCCAGGTTTCCGAAGAACGGGCGCACCGGGATGCGGATGCCGGGCGCGAATTCGGCCAGCATGTTCGACTGGTCCAGCCGGATCAGCTTCTTGCGCAGATACGGGAACTCGTCGGGCAGTGCGCCGGATCCCGGCTCGATCATCATCCATCCGTAGGCCGAGCGCAGGCGGACTTCCAGGATCTCCACCTCGAGCACATCGCCCGGCAGAGCGCCCTGGATGGCGACCGGTCCGGTGAGAAAATGCGGCCCCGGGCCTCGGTCCTTCACCTTGGCGTACATCTCTTTCATCTCGCGGATTGGATCGTCGGCCGCCGCGCCGAGTTGTTCCAGCATGTCGGGAATCCCGACGATGGTGTCGATGGTCACCACCTCGCCGGACTTCACCGTCAGCGCCGGCTTCGCCTCCGCCGAATAGTAACCCCATTGCACGGTTGCGGGCGTGACGCGAACGACGTTCTGCGCCGCCGCGCAGGTCAGCAACAACCATAGCGTTAACAGGCTGCGTTTCATACCTCACCTTTCTTGAAGCGGATTGCGAACCGGCTGCCGGCGAATCCCGCGTTCCACCGCGAACCGGCGGAATCCGGCAGCTCCATCCAGGTATACGAAATATCCGCGAGATCTTCAACCGGTGGAGACCGGAAGCAGGGGGCGAACGCCCAAGACGTCTCGTGGAAGTTTCACGCCGGGACAAGGAAAGCGTCGGTTGCGAAGTGGAGTCTCGAGGGGACGCGAATCAAACATGGGGCACCCTCTGGGCCGGGGCCCGTTTCGATCAAGATGTACGACAAGTTCCGGCTGATTCTGCGAATCGAGACCACCGTGGTGAACGTCTCCTTCTTCAAGCACTACCGCACCGTAGAACACAAGGACGGAACGTCCAGCATGGCCTGGGCGGAAATGAAGAAGACCATCTACAGTCTGGCGCCGCTGCGGGAACTGTTGCTGACCGCCAACCGGCGCCACCTGGAGTTCATCTCCACCATCGAGGATGAGCGGGCCGGCACCGACAAGCTGAATAAGATCTCCCAACCGGTCGAGGAAGACGACCGCAACTACGAGGAGCTATTCCGCAC
>JAUYBU010000008.1 GCA_030693045.1 Bryobacterales bacterium
GCGCGGTGCCGCCGCGATTTGCCCGCGGGCAAGATCCTCTCAGCCTGGTCCGGGAACCTCGCATCAGCGCCCTGTGTCTGGGGCAAGTGGTGGGTCACTTTTGGCGAGCAAACCTGGGTAATTTCTCGCGAGTGCCGAAGCCCCGGGTCTGCACGGTGGCCGCCTGCAGCTTGTTGTTCCATTCGACGTAGACGCCCATCTTTAAACTGTGGCTTCCCCGGATCTTGCTCACGTTCTCGGTGACCGTATACCCGGGATCCGGCAGTGCGTCCGGCATTCTCGATTCCAGCGTGGTGTTCGCCGTGTTGGCTGGCGTGCCGCCGAAGGTCAGGGCCGGAATATAGAGGGAAGAGGGCTTGGCATCCTTAAACCATTGTGCCGGATTCCCCATCAGCGCCCGGTCCAGAACACTCGGGTTCGTCGCATACGTGATCACGCTATTGAAGGACCTGGTGAAGGTGACCTCATTCACCAGAGTGGGCGAGAGGATGTTGGTGGCGTGAACCGCCTGCGCCCGGGAGGGGCGATCCCACATTATGGGCGTCAGCAGATAGTTGACGCCGCCCGCCGGCCAGCCTCCCGATCCGGTCTGGAGCAGCAACTGGTTGAAATCCTGCATCAGACGATAGAAAACCTGGAAAGACGGCTTGATGTTGTAATCCACGCGCGCCACCTCCTGCCGCCTCGGCCACCCGCCGCTGGGCACCGTGCGATAGTTGCGCCGGTAGAGGTTCGACGGATCGGGGTCGGTGTAGTTGGGCAGCGGCAGGAAATTCAGCATCGACTGGCCGAGTTTGTTGATGCGGTCCTTGGGAACGACGTTGCCGGGAAAATTCAGGCCGGTGGCCGGATCCTTCACCGGAATCCGCACGCCGCTGACGTCGAAACTCTTGGAATAATCGCCGTCCCGCTCCAGTTGCGTCGGCACATTGATGAACTGAGGCGCCCAGTTGTTCCGGGAGCCCACCAGTTCCTGGGAAAAGAAGAAGAAGAGCTTGTCTCTCCCTTTGTTGAAGTCGGTCTTGGGAATGAGGACCGGACCACCGATCGAATACCCCGTAATGCGGTACCGGTAGGGAGCCTTGGCCGTGCCCGTGCGGTTGCCGAAGAAGTCGTTGGCATTCAGGCTTTCATGCCGGTAGAAATCGTAAGCCGAGCCGTGGAACTCCTTGGAACCCGACTTGGTGATCACCGTAATCAGGCCGCCCGCATTGCGCCCGTACTCGGCCTGGAAATTGCTCGTCATGATCTTGACTTCGGCGATCGAGTCCAGGTTGGGCTCTCCCGGCACGCCGTTATTGCCGGCGTCCATGCTGGGCATGCCGTCCACCAGCATCAGGGCGGAGGTGGAGCGCCCGCCGTTGATGTGAATTGCGCCCAACGCGTTGCGCGCCATGGCTTCTCTGCCTTGCGAACCAGTGTCCACGACACCGGTATGGTGACCAGGTAGGAGGCGAAATCGCGGCCCCGTACCGCAATGTCGTTGATCTGCTGCCCGGTGACCAGCCCCGATCGCTCTCCGCTGGACACCTGAACCGGGGTGCTTTGCGCCTGAACCGTAATGCTCTCCGCCACACCGCCGACTTCCAGCGCCAGTTTGCCCAGGCTGCGCACTTCCCCGGCGGTCAGCGCCACGTCGCGCATCGTCAGCTTCTTGAAGCCATCGGCCTGGAGGGTCACTTCGTACGGACCGGGCGCGACGTTGGGAATCACGAACGAACCATCGGGCCCCGTGGAAAAGTTTCTGACCGCGCCTCTCAACTGGTCGGCGAGTGTGCCTTTCGCCCCAGGAACGGCCGCCCCGCTGGGATCCACCGCGGAGCCGTTAACAGTACTGTAGATGTTCTGGCTGAACGCCATCGAGGCTGCGAGGATGAGGCAGCCGGCTGTTTTCAGAGCTGTCATGTTGTGCCTCCACGAGCTATCGGGTTGTCCTGCTGTGGTCGATAATACATGATATTTCAGATCGGTGTCAATCCCAAATTTCGACAGTTTTCTATCCTCTCGCCGATCGTACGGAAGGCCAATCTGGAGTTGCTGTCGAAGTGCTGGAGCATGCCGCGATGCCCCAGACAACGGACTGCCGCCTTCCCCTGGCTGGCCGCGAACCAGTTCGAGCCGATCACAAACAGGAAACTCTCGTCCGCGGGATCTGTGCGTCGGTGGCGATCCCCGCGGACTATTGAGGGCGCCGCAATCGATTCGTAGGCCGCCTTGTTTTCAATGGATTCCAAAACGCCCTTAGCATGTTAAGAGCCTCGCCTGAAAGCTGGGCGAACCGGCCCTTGGAATTCAGGGCGCCGCCACCCTCGGCAACAGTGAGACCAAGTCCCCCTCCAGAGCTAGGACGCCGTGGCTTTGGCGGAGCGACGGGAGCGAGAGTCAGAGGACCCGCCCCGGCCACCGAGAGGATATGAGGGTGGCGGTTTTTTCAAGCGTCCCGCCGTCCCGGAACGTGGGCAGAGAGGGAAGAGGGGGCGGGAGGCAATCCGGGTTTCGGCGGGTTTTCCCCTTGCCCCGGCTTGTGGCGGCGCCCCGAGCGCACGCGGCTTGGCTTTCGGTGTCTCACCCGTCTCCCCAGTTTCGTGTTCAGGCCACAGCCTTTCTTTCGCGGCGGGTGACCCGCAAATTCCCCCGAGGACCCAGAGCACCGCAGCTTTTTCTTCCTTGGAGCCGCGGCGGTCGCTGTCCCGCAGCTCAACGATAGTGCGCGTGCCGGCCGCAATCGGCATTCGTCGCACGTTTATTCCCCGAAAAAGAGATCTGCGAGAACGACAGTATTCGGCGGACTACTCTTCCACGTTTCCGCAATTCCGTGATCGCGTGTATTCACTTTGCATTCTTCGATTAATGATAGCGGGGCTTCTCATCATACGGCTTCGCTTTGCCGTATTTCAGGTCGTAGACGCGTCCGTGCGCTTGTTGCGCGGCATCTACCAGTTCGGGATACGGGAGATCGATGACGTTGAGGAAACCGTAATTGAGGCGTTCCTGGTCTGAAGGGCGTCCGGTCGGCAGATCATCCACCATCTGGAACCAGTGGACGCCGATGATGGAGGCATTGGCGGCGGAATTTTCAACGTAATAACGGTATGCTTTTCCGCGCTCGGCGTAGTCGCGCACCTTGTGACCCCAATAGAAGAGGCCTTGCATGCCGCGGCCGGGCGTGCATGCGGTGAACTCGCCAATGAGCACCGGCTTGCCCGAGACTTCCGCGAACCGCCGGATCGTGTCGGGATTGGGCATGAACTCCCTCGAGTAGATATTGACGCTGAAGACGTCGAACATGCGGCTCATTTCGATCCAGCGGTTGTTCGGGTTTTCGGCGAAGCGGATTCCGAGCACGAGATGATTCGGGTCGTGCCGGCGGACAGCAGCCGTAATCACCTCGAAGTATCGGCGCGCGCAGGTATACAGAAAATCGTCCTTGACCTTCCGCCGATGGGCCGGGTCGCTCTTGAGCAGCTCCTGTAACTTGTTCTTGGTGGCCGAAGGTTCCGGATCGGCCAGCAGCATGTCGGGCCACGGGACCAGCGAGCCGAAGCTGCGCGCCCACTGCGGTTCATTCCCGATGAACCAGCCGATGAGGTTGGGATCGTCTTTTAGCGGAGCGGCCTGGCGGCGCGCGGCGGCATCCACATTCTGCTCGAACTCTTTCGAAAAGACGTCGGGAAAGTTCCAGGGGAACGGAAACATCTTCTTCGTCTCCCATCCCTGCAACGGCAGGACGTAGGGCATGCCGGCGCGCGTCGCGACCTCGTAGTCGGACCAGTTGGCGATGGTGTTGAAGCCCCAATTCCCAAGACGGCCGATGGTGTGGTCACGCCATTTCTTTTCCCAACCCTCGCCGAAACGGCGCATGATATTCGCGACGTAGAACGAGACGACGGCGCCGGGTTTGAGCCACGCGGGGCCCGGCGGCGGCAGCGATTCAAAGAGATATTCGCGGCGTGTGACGCCGGTGGCGAAGCTGTCCGGCTTGTACCCGACCAGGTCCATTCCAGTGGAGAAGAAGGGGTGACCGTGGGGGTCGACGAACAGCCAACGGCCGTCTGTTCTTTCGACGCGGAAGAAGCCGGATGCGTGCAAGGCGCGGGTGCGATCGCCGCCCAGCGGGCAGAAGCCGAACTCGGCGGCGTTCCCCCGGTCGGCATCCCAGAGCGCGCGGAGTTCGCGGTCGCTGTGCGCTTTGCCCGGCCAGTCTTCGGAAATCCACTGGCCGTATCGATCGATCAGCGGTTTCTTATCGAGGATATCGTCGGCCGGAACATCGTCGCGCAGGGTGAAATTCCAGATGGTGATTTGCGAGGAACGGCTCGGGTAGCGCATCCGAAATACGAGAGCCTCGACATTTTTGAAGGTGAAGAGGCGGTTGAGCCAGACTTTATATCCGAGCGGCGTCAGCGGGGTCATTCTGCGTGTTTGCACGAACGATTCGAACGGGATCACTCCCGAGATGCGGATGCCCGGGAGGGGCTCGGTCAGGAATGCCTTCACCGCCGCGCCGTCATCGAAACCGATGGAGACGGGTTCGACGCTGCTCGCCTGAAACGTGTACTGGATGGAGCGCCAGGCGCTCCAATCCACAGGCCACCCGAGCGCGCGGACAGGGATGCGGACCTCCGGCTCGCCTTCGGCCCGGTCGAATGTGAAGGTCAGGGCTCTGCTGGTTGGATCCTGAGATATCGAGGCGTTCTTTAAGGAGAACTTCGCGAGGCCGGACGGTGTCAGGCGCGCGAACAGGTCGATGTCGCGAGCTTCGGCGGCGCCGGCGGCAAGCAGCACAAGGGTCAAACGCAACATGATCTGCCTCACTGTTCGGCGACGATCGCCAGATCCCAGGGGCGCAGGGTGACCGCTTGTCCGCCGCGGACCGAGCGGCCCGTGAGAAGGTCGGAGCCGGGCGCGTATGGGTACGAAAACGACCGGTCCTGGCCCGAGAAATTCAGGTAATAGTGAAGGAGCTTCCCGTGGCGGTTGCGCCCGTGGCGGACTTTGACGGATGGCGGCAGTTGCTGATCCGGCCCGGTCAAGCCGGCGCGCTGGAGAACGTCGCGAACGATCTCGCGCTGCAGCGCATCGGTGACCAGGGTGCCTTCGTAGGTCAGGGTGCCGGTTCCGTAGCGATTGCGAGTGATAGCTGGAAAGCGCCAGTAAGGGTCATCGAACGATGCCAGCGCCTCGGCCGTATCGGGGATCAGGAACTCTTCCCAGACGGAGCCTTTGTTTTCGGCGCCCAGGCGATAGGGATCGGGCGTGAGGCGCACGGGCTCGGCGAGGTTTGTGAACTCCTGGTAGTGGAAACCCGCAGCGGCGCGCAGCGGCCCCGGCGCCATGACGTCGCGCACGGTGGAATGTTCGTTGGTGAAGCCGCTCTTGAAGGCCATTACGATATGGCCGCCGGACTTGACGTAATTGGCCACGGCTTCGAGCACCGCGTCCGATGCGCTGTACAAAGGGGGAACCAGCAGCGCCTTGTAGCGCGACAGAGCCGGATCGCCGGCAGGTATGAAATCCGGCTCGACGTTCAGCTCATATAACGCGCCGTACATCTGGTTGAGCACGGTCATGTAGCCGGCGCGATCGCTGACGGGCATGTAGCTCAGGGCGTTGGCGGAGTCGGCGCTCACCAGGATGGCGACGCGGTTCTCCTTCTTCAGATTGACCAGTTGCGGTCCGATCTTCTTCAACTCGCCCGCGACACGGGACACCTCCGCGTAAGTGCGGTTGGGCTCGAGATCGTGCGAGAGCACGCCCTTCCAGTAAGTCTCCTGGCCGTAATGCAAGGAGGACCAGTGCCAGTATTCGACCATGTTGGCGCCCGCCGCCGTATGCGCGTAGACAACCAGGCGAAGCTGTCCGGGATAGGGGGGATACTGCGTGCGCGAATCCCATCCGATGGTCTGGGCGTTGGTTTCGGCCACGAGATAGTTCGAGTGCTTCAGCGAACGGCCGAGATCGCCCGAGAGCCAGATGCCGCGGGCGTTGAGGCGGTTTTGCGTCTCGAAATAGGGGTTCTCCGCGACTACATCGAGGCTGCGCGCGATGGCCCATTGATCCAGATTGGTGTGCACGCCGCCGCTGAAATCGTGCATGACGAACTGGTCCGGCCGCTTGTACTCGCGCACGATCTTCGCCTGCCATGCGAGATATTCGGTTACGATGTCATGCTGGAAATTTTCCCATTCGAGCTTGTAACCGGGATTCAGGATTCCGTTCCGCGGCGGCAGATCGTCCCACGTGGCGATGAGTTGGCCCCAGTAGACCAGGCCCCAGATGCGATTGATGGTGTCGGGCGTTTCGTATTTGCGTTTCAGCCGTTCGAGGAAAGCCGCCGTGGTGTACGGGGTGGCGACGCCGTTGGGAAAGGTCTCATTGTCGATTTGATAGCCGATCACGGCGGGGTGGTCCTTGAAATGGCCCACCACCTGGCGGACGATGCGCTCGGCGTACCTGCGGAAGTGGGGATTCAGGAAATCGTAATTCTGGCGCGGCCCGTAGTAGCCGGGCGTGAGAGACGGCGGATAGGACGGGGAATATGGATTGGAAAGGGGCGGCGCCGTTCCGTTGTGGGTCACGGCGATCTCGGGATGCGCCTTATAGAGCCACGTGGGAATGGAGTAGGTTGGCGTGCCGAGAATGACTCTGATTCCCGCCTGGTGCATACGATCGAGCACGCGCTGCATCCAGGCGAATTCAAAGTGGCCATCGCGAGGCTCCCAACTGCTCCAAGTGGATTCGCCGACGCGCACCACGGTGATGCCCGCCTTTTGCATCAACTCCACATCTTTGTCGAGGCGGTCGTGCGGCATGTATTCGGGGTAATAGGCCACGCCGTAGAGAATGGTGTCCATGCTGCCGGGATCGAAGACGCTCCGATTCTGAGCCGGTGCGTCCACGGCGGCCGTGGTGAGAAGCAGGACGGTTTGGAGTAGAAGGATATGGTTTCGATTGCTCAAGGAAATCTCCTTTCGCGAACTGGATTCCAACAGGCGAATTCTGGGCTCTGGCCGCGGTGATGCGCTCGCCGCGGCGCCGCCTTGCGCCGGCGAGGGCAGGCTCAAGGCCCGCCCCACCGAAAACGGAAGCACTACCAGCCGAGCCGGAGGCCGAGTTGGATGTTGCGCGGGCTGCCGGTCATGCCTGTGATGTACCCGAAATTGGCCGTGTTGCCGAGGCTGGTATTCGGGTTGGCGAAATGGTGCCGATTAAGGACATTCAACAGCTCCGCGCGGAACTGGAGGCTGACTCGTTCCTTGAAATGCCAGTACTTGAGCAGTCCGATATCCTCGTTTGAGAAGCCCGGCCCGCGAAGCGCACCGTACCGGCGCAGGCCAGTGCCGAGCTTGTGGTTCGCCGGGTTGGAGAAGGCGCCCTGGTTGAACCAGTTGTTGGCGGGAGAATTCTGCACGCCGGGATTGAATCCCTTGGCGTCGAAGTGGCCGGACAGATCGGCGCCGCGGTTCCAATCGGCGTACACGGCGCCATCCCAACCGGGATACCAGACGTTGGAGGAGATGCCCAGTGGATTGCCGGTGTTGTAGCGGTAAATCCAGGTGATGTCCCATCCGCCGGCGATCGCATTGAGCCAGCCGGGCGCGGTGGCGAGGGAATGCCGTCCGCGACCCACCGGAAGCTGGTATTGCAGATAGCCTTTCACAACGTGGGTCTGGTCGTACGACAGGAACGTGCTTTCCTCCGGCTTGAGATTTCTCATGTTCTGGATGCCGCCGGTGGCGTCCCAAGTCTCGTCGAAGGAAGTTTCCACATCGCCGCGAGCCTTGGAGTAGGCATACGAGAACTGCCCGGCAAGGCCGTGCGACGCGCGCTTGGTGAGTTGGAATTGGAACGAGTCGTAGCGGGAAGCGCCGGTGTTCGTGCCGACCGAATAGAGGGGTCCCCAGGTCTGACCCGCCACGTGAGGGAACGGCTGAATGGCCATTCCGGCATACCCGCTGAAGCCCGCATAGGGGAACGGCACGCCTGCCGCGGCGGCGCTGGCGGCGTCCGATACCCACGCGGTGGGATTCACCTTGGGATCCTCATATGCCGATTGCAGCGGCTGGTTGCGGTAGAGCGCTCCCAGATGGAGCCGCCGGGCGAGGTTGCCCATGTACGTGGCCTCGGCGACGAGATTGGGCACGACCTCATATTGGAGGCTGATGTTGTACTGGTGCGTGTAGCCCTGGAACAGGCTGTCGGGATTCACCGTGACGACGCCCCACGGGAGCGCGTTCGGATTCTTGCTCGCGGGCTTGAATTGATCGGGATAACCGCCATCCCAGTTAAATCTGGGCACGTTACCCGACGCGACGACGGTATTCGTGCCCCGGTAGCCCGGCGCGAAGCCGTACGGCACGCCGCTCCAGTAGTTAATGCCGTTGGGCGTGTAGAAGATGCCGTATCCGCCCCGGATCACGGCTTTATCGGTGGCGCGGTAAGCCACGCCGATACGCGGCGCAAATTCCTTCCAGTCCCGGTTGCGTTCGAAAGAATCCCCGGAACCGGAGAGGAATTCGAGGGCGCCTTTCTGGTTGTACTGGGTGTTGGTGAGATTGGGGTTGAAGTTGGCCCAGTGGCCGAACTTCTCGTGGAACGGTTGAGACTGCTCCCAACGGAGGCCCACGTTGATGGTGAGACGTTTGGTTGCCTTGATATCGTCCTGGACGTAGGTCTCGAGGTACCCGCGGCGGCCGTAGAGATCGAACGGCACGGCTTTGTCGCCGCTATCGACCTGGCCCAGCAGGAAGCTGGCGAAGCCGAATCCGACCTGGTTCGCCCAGGCTGCGCCCGGGAGTCCGGTGGTCGCGTTGGAGAAGCCGAAACCGACCGTATCGAGACCGGAGTGGCTGTTGATCTGCTGTTTCCAGATCTGGCCCCCGAATTTCATGCTGTGGCGCCCTTTCAGCCAGATCAGCGAATCGCCGACGATGTAGGTATTGCCGACGTACCAGCCGGAGGCGTTGTAGCCGATGCGGGTGATTCCGACGCCGTTGATGGCGCTGCCGAACTGGATATCGGGGAACAGCGTGGCGCTGGTGGACCCTTGCAGCCCCAGGTACGAATTCCAGTCCTTGCCGAGCTGTTTGGAAGTGCTCGGATTGCGGTAGCGGTTGAGCGCCGCCGAGAAGGTGTTGACCAGCCGGGGAGAGATGGTCCAGTTATCGCTGATGCGGGCCTGCCTGCCGGCCACCTTCTGGAAGCGTGCCCGGGCGAGCGGGCCGCCGGCGCCTTCGGAATCGAGCGGATCCCAGACACCGCCCTGATCGGCGAGGATGCGGGGGCGCTGGCTCCAGGTGAACGAACCGCTCAGCTTGTTCGCATCGGAGAAAGCGTGATCGCCTTTGACCGTCAACTGGGTCTGGTGAAACCAGGGATTATTGGCAGCGGTGGTGGTGGAGTTGTTGGTGAGGCGGCCCGGAATCATGGGTTGATAGCTCTTGCGGTAGATCTCGACGATCTTCTTGGAGACGCCGCTGAACTGGCTTTGCGGAATGATGTTCCCGACGAAGGGATCGGACACCCATTTCCCGCTCACTTGCCGGAGCGTTTTGGGATCGAAGATCTGGCCCTGGATGACGTCGCGGCCGAGCGCGTCCTGGCCGAGGATCTTGCCGGTCAGCAGCTTGCTGAAATCGCCGTTCAGGAATTCGGGTGTCGGCACGGTGACCCCATAGCTCTGACTCAAGGCATAGTTCGACATCGTGTACTTCTCGAAAGAGCCGAACACAAAGGTGCGGTTGCGGCCGCTGTACAACTTGGGGATGATTACAGGGCCGCCGGCGCTGATGCCGCCGAGGAACTGCCGGTCGCGCGCGCGCACGTAGCGGGGATCGTTGGGAGACTGGCTGAGACGCCAGTTGTTCATCCACGCGTTGGCATTGAGGGCCTCATTTCTCAGATAGTAGAACGCGCTCCCATGCGGCTCATTCGTGCCGGACTTGAGCGCGAAATTGAAGACGCCGCCGGAGGAATGGCCGTATTCGGCCGACATGCCGCTGGTCTGCACGCTGAATTCCTGCACGGCCTCCAGGGGCGGGCTGGTCTCCCCGACATGGCCTTGGATCTGCGACGTGGCGGAGATGCCGTCGATCAGGACCTCTTTGCTGAAGGCGGCGCCGCCGGCGATGTAGGAGGTCCAATTGTTGCCTTCGACGGCGGGCGTGAGCGCATACGCGAAGTTCTCCATGGCCCGGCCGCCGCCGAAGGACAACGGCAGATCCTTGATGGCCTGACTCTGCACGGTGGTGGAAATCTGGGCCGTGTCCACCTTTAACAGCGAAGCTTCCGCCTTGACGGTAATGCTTTCCTGCACCTGCCCGGGCTCCAGGGTTACGTCGAGGCGCAGAGTTTGGCCAACGGACACGCTCATGCCGGTCCCGTGATACGCCTTGAATCCGGCGGCGGTGATTCTGATTTCGTACTTGCCAGATGGGACGTTCGAGAGTGTGTACAGTCCCACGTCGTTCCCGGTGGCGCGACTGACGACCCCGGTGTCCACGTTGGTGAGCACGATCTCGGCTTTGGGAATGGCAGCGCCGCTCGAATCAAGCACCGCCCCGCTGATCGTCCCCCGGTCGGATTGAGCTGCTGCCGGCATGGCAGTCAACAGCAACACCAATCCTGAAAAGAGAAATGCTGCGATTCGCCTGTCCATAATCACCTCTAAAGGAGTCTCGCCCCTGAGAGCTCCAGGAATTGGGCAACGCCGACGCGGCATAACGCCCCGGCCGGATTGAACCGCGCAGGATACGCCGCTCGCCAATCGTTAACCGGAGGAAGCTTAACAAAACTAGTAAACAGTGTCAAGGACCTGAATTGACCTGAATTGACCTTGAATTGACGAGCAGTAGCGGCGTCCCCAGGATCAGTGTCCGGCGGGACAGCCTCGCTCTCCTGTTGCGCAATCGGGTTTTAGTATGTAGCATCTGATATATGATACAGCCGGACCCCGTCAGTCAAGACCGCATGCCGCCTCTATGGCGTCAGGTGCGTTGGGGGATGCTGGCCTTGCTGTTCACCGTCACGGTCATCAATTTCGTCGACCGGCAGTCGCTGTCCATCGTCGCTCCGGTGTTGCGCGAGACGCTGGGGCTGAGCAACACCGACTACGGAATCATCGTTTCCTGTTTCATGTTCGGGATGATGGCGGGCGAGTTTCCGATGGGCTGGCTGATGGACCGCCGCGGAGTGCGGCTAGGCCTGTCGCTGGCCGTAAGCTGGTGGTCGCTGGCCAACGCGCTGCACGCCTTCGGCCGCTCGATGCTCCACTTCAGCCTGCTGCGGTTCTTCCTCGGCACGGGGGAGTGCGGCAACTATTCGGGCGGCCTCAAACTCGTCTCGCAGTGGTTCCCGGTGCGCGAGCGGGCCCTGGCGGTGGGCATCTTCAACGGCGGTTCCATGATTGGATCGATCGTCGCGCCGCCGCTGCTGGTGTGGCTGATGCTGAGCTACGGCTGGCGCGCGGCGTTTCTGCTGCCGAGCCTGCTCGGGTTCCTCTGGCTGATTGCGTGGCGGCTGTTCTATCACTCGCCGGATCGCCACCCGCTGCTCTCCAGCGCCGAGAGAGACTACATTCGGGAAGGGGCGGAGGCGGCCGAAGCGCCGCCCCCGGGCAACCTGACGCTGCTGGCGCGGCGCGAAGCCTGGGCGCTGATGCTGTGCCGGTTCCTGGTCGGGCCGGTGGTTCAGTTCTATATTTATTGGCTGGCCGAGTACCTGTACCGGCAGCGCGGGTTCAGCTTGAAAGCCATCGGAATGTTCGCCTGGGTGCCGTTTCTGTTCGGCGACATCGGCAGCATCGCCGGCGGCTGGGTGTCGGGCCGGCTCATCCGTCGGGGTTTCAGCGTGGCCGCCGCGCGGGCCATCAGCATGGGTTTTGGCGCCGCCCTGTGTTTGCTGAGCATCGCGGCGGCGCAGGCTGCCACGGCCCCGGCCGCGATGGCGTTCATCTGCCTGGTGCTGGCGGGCCACACGTTCCTTTCCGCCAACATGTTCGCCGCGATCTCGGACCTGTTTCCGAACAACGCCGTCGGCCGGGTGACCGCACTGACCGGGGTGGCCGGTGGGCTGAGCGGAATGCTGTTCCCGCTGCTAACGGGTTTTCTGGTGGACCGCTTCTCGTACCTGCCGGTCTTCAGCCTGGCCGCGGTGATGCCGGGCGCCGGCGTTGCGGCCCTCTTTCTGCTGGCGCGGGGGTTGAAACCGGTGAAGCTGTAGTCCGGATCGGCCCCTGTCCGCTGTCCGATCCGTTCAGCCATCTGATTCGAAGTAGCGCACAATGGAAGTCGTGACGACCTTCAGCGAAAGAGAGGAACTTCTGGTTCGGACTCTTCGAGCGCTGCCCCCGGAGACCGCCGAGAAGGTCATGGCCTGGGTACAGTTCCCACCGCTCCCTGACGGTCGCGGCTCGGAAACTCCTACTGAGCCGCGCGCGTAAGCAAGCGGCGCTTGCCGCCTAAAGCGGTCATTTCGTGACGAATCTCAGTGATCTCGCGAGCGGGAGACCGGTTGAGTGGTCCGCTACCTGGACCGGTAAGGACCTGGAGGATGCCAGGGCCGATTCCTGGCGCAACTTTGACGAGCAGGAGGCAGCACTGGGCAGTCTCGGGGACCGGCTACGCAACCCAGGGATACGTCCGCGGCGAACTTGAATTCACTGACGACCGGAGTTCCGAGGTTACGTAGCCTGTCCCCGAAATAGGATTCGTTTAAGCTTGGTAGTTGCCAGTAACTCCTCCGGGTTCGCGGTTTGGGCGGCGCAGGCTGCTTGCCGCAGCCATCTTTGCCCGGGGCTCTGAAGTGAAAGTGATCGCCCACCGCGGCGAGCACCGGGAACATCCCGAGAACACGCTGCCGGCTTATCGAGCGGCGATCGAACTGGGTTGCGACTACATTGAAGTCGACGTGCGCACCACGGCCGACGGCGCGCTGGTGGCGATTCACAACGACACCCTCGGCGGCCGCGTCGAAGACATGACGTTTGCGGAAATCCGCAAGCTCGATGCGGGCGTGCCGGGGTTCGACGAAGTGCTGGCGCTGGCCCGCAATCGCATCGAAGTGTATGTCGACGCCAAGCGCGTCACGGCCCCGGACCTGGTGGCGGCTTTGCGCCGGCACCGGATGGAGCGCCGCTCGGTGGTCTACGGCGGCCTCCCGCTGCTGGCCGCAATTGCGAAGCTCGCGCCGGAGATTCGCATCATGCCGGAGGCGGTCTCGGAAGCGGTTCTGCGCGAGTCGCTCGAGAAGCTTCGCCCCCGGGTGATCGCCTTCGACGCGCGCGATTTCCGCGACGAGGTCATTCGAATCGCGCGCGCCGCGGGCGCCGATATATTCGTCGACCGCCTCGGATTGGATGACAATGAGGATTCCTGGAAGGACGCCATCCGGCGCGGCGCGACAGGCATTCAGACCGACCGCCCCGCCGATCTGCTCGCCTTCCTGCGCCGAGGACTGCCATGAGACTGTTGCCAATATTCCTTTCTTCCCTCGCCCTGCTGCCGGCCGCGCCTGACGAATCCGGCCTCGACCGGGCGAAACTCGATGCGGTGCGGGAGCGGCTGGCCGCGCGCGGCACGGCGAACTTCCTGGTCCTGCGGCGCGGCAAGATCGCCTACGAGTGGTACAGCGCGAGTTCCGGCCCCGCTAAGCCACACGGGACGGCGTCGCTCGCCAAAGCGCTGGTCGGCGGCATGTCGCTGCTGGTGGCGATGAACGACGGGCGCATCGCTCCGGACGATCCGGCGTGGAAGTACATTCCCGAGTGGAAGAGCGATCCGAAGCGCTCGAAGATCACCATCCGGATGCTGGCCACGCACACCTCGGGAATTGAAGACGCCGAGCAGGATGGCTTGCCGCACGAGAAACTGCCCGGTTGGAAAGGCGCGTTCTGGGCTCGCCAACCCGACCCGTTCTCGATTGCCGTGCGCCAGGCGCCGGTGATCTTCGAGCCGGGCACGGACAACGCCTACTCCAATCCCGGCATGGCGGCGCTGGCCTATGCGGTCACGACAAGCCTTCGGGGAGCGCCGCAATCCGATATCGACAGCCTGCTGCGCGAGCGCATTCTCGGCCCGCTCGGCGTTGCGGACAACGAATGGAAAATCGGCTACGGTCGCGCTTACGAACTCGATGGCATGAAACTTTACGCCAACTGGGGCGGCGGCAATTTCACGGCGCGCGCCGCGGCGCAGGTCGGCCTGCTGATGTTGCATCGCGGCGAGTGGAAAGGCCGCCAGTTGGTGTCGCGCGCGTGGGTCGAGAAGGTTCTGGCGTACGCTGGGATGCCGGACCGCAAGCCGGAAGCCCCGGGCGACCCCGTGCCCGCGTCCGGCCTGGCGTGGTGGTTGAATGCGAAAGGGTCCTGGTCCGGAGTGCCGCGCGATGCTTTCGCGGGCGCCGGCGCCGGTCACCAACTTCTGCTGGTGATCCCGAGTCTCGATCTGGTCGTGGTCCGCAACGGCAGCGCTCTGAATCCGCCGGGGCGCGGCGCGGGCTTCTGGCGGCCGCTGGTGGACGAGGTGATTCGTCCGGTGGTGGAAGCGGAGACGGAGAAGGCGCCCTATCCGCCCAGCCAGGCGATCCGAAGGGTGACCTTCGCGCCCGAAACAACCATTGTTCGAAAAGCCATCGGCAGCGACAACTGGCCGATGACCTGGATGGACGACGACGCGCAGTTCACCTCCTTCGGTGACGGCTGGGGCTTCGAGCCGAAGATCGCCCGGAAACTCAGCATGGGTTTTGCGCGCGTGGACGGCGGCCCGCTGGATTTTCGCGCCGTCAACGTCCGCTCCTCGGCCGGCGAGCGAACCGGCGACGGCGTCAAGGGCCTCAAGGCGAGCGGTCTGCTGATGGCCGGCGGCGTCCTCTACATGTGGGTGCGCAATGCCGGCAACTCGCAGCTTGCCTGGTCGGAAGACCGCGGCGAGACCTGGCAGTGGGGTTTCAAGTTCGACACCAGTTTCGCTACCCCGGCGTTCCTGAACTTCGGGCGAAATTACGGGAACGCGCGCGACGAGTACGTCTACACTTACTCGCAGGATGGCGCGAGCGCCTATGAATCCGACGACCGGCTGGTGCTAGCCCGCGCGCCGACATCGCGCCTTCGCGACCGGGCCGCGTGGGAGTTTTTCGTTCGCGTGGACGAAGCCGGCCGCCCGATCTGGTCGAAAGATATCGCGCAGCGCGGCGAGGTGTTTCGCTCTCCCGGCAAAGTGCAACGCGTCGACGCGGTCT
>JAUYBU010000024.1 GCA_030693045.1 Bryobacterales bacterium
CGCCTGCCGCCTTGACCAAGGCTCGGCGAGAGGTCGCCGAATACCACCGTTTCCGTGAACTCGGCGGCCGACTCTTGGATGTCAATGAAGAGATCTGTGGATTGCGTCCCGTGGAGGAGCCAGCGCTGTCGGCCCAGGAAAAAAAACGGCCGAAGCGATGCGCCAGGAAATCGCGCGCGAAGTAGACCAACTGTTGCGCGTCATCTTCAACGCTCGCCGTAAGACCGGCCGTCTGGATCTGGAAGCCGTCGAGATGGCGGTGCGCTCGGCCATGCATCAGGCCGGAGCCGCCGCCCTGACCCAACTGCTGCAATTCGCCGCTCCCGCCGCCGATCGGCGGACCCTTGCCTGTTCCTGCGGCCATCCGGCTCACTACCGGGAACTGCGCTCCAAGCCGCTTCTCACGGCGGTGGGCAAGGTGGAAGTGTCGCGTCCCTACTACCTGTGCTCGCACTGCCATACCGGCCAGTTCCCGGCCGATGTCGAACTGGATGTGGAGAACACCGAACTATCTCCCGGCGTACGGCGGATGCTGGCTACCGTGGGTCAGGGTGCACCCTTCGATCACGGGCGCCAGCAGATGAAACTGCTGGCCGATCTGGAGGTGACCACCAAAGCCGTGGAGCGGACGGCGGAGGCGATTGGAGAGGACATCGCCGCGCGCGAGCAAGAGCAGATTCAACGCGCCATGCAGTTGGACCTGCAGATCATTGTGGGCGAGCCGATTCCGGTTCTGTATGTGGAAATGGACGGAACGGGAGTGCCGGTGGTGAAGTCGGAAACCGTGGGCCGGCAGGGTAAGACGGAAGGTCAACCGGCGCGCACCCGGGAGGCCAAGTTGGGATCCGTGTTCACGCAAACGAAGTGGGACGCGGAGGGCTACGCGATTCGCGATCCCGATTCAACCACCTATACCGGCGCGATTGAAACCGCGGAAGAGTTCGGCAAGCGGATCTATCGGGAAGCCTGGAATCGCGGGTGGAGCAGGGCGGAAAAGAAGGTCGTGATCGCCGATGGCGCCGAATGGATCTGGAACCTTGCCGATCAACATCTTCCCAGTGGGATTCAGATTGTCGATATTTATCACGCCCGTCAACACGTGTGGGGGATAGCGCGCAAACTGTATCCCAACCAAGAGGCCGAGCAGAGACGCTGGATGATGGTTCATCAGGACCTGCTGGATCAAGGGAAGATCGAAGACCTTGTACACACCCTCCGTTCTATCGATTCATCCAGTCCGGAGTTGGCCGAAAAGATTCGCACCGAGGCGGATTACTTTGAGAGAAACGCCAAGCGTATGCGCTACCCCGAGTTCCGCCGCCAGCACCTGTTTGTGGGCTCCGGGGTCATCGAAGCCGGCTGCAAAACCGTAATCGGTTCCCGCTGCAAGCAGTCGGGCATGTTCTGGACGGTGCGCGGGGCGAACGCCATCCTGGCTTTACGCTGCTGCCAGTTCAACGGTCGCTTCGAGGATTACTGGGAGGCTCGCCGGGCTTGAGTTCCACTTCTATGTCGCGCACCCATTTTCCCGTCAACTCCCCGCTGTGGATCTGGTACACTTGAGGGGCGTTCGGGCTTGCGTCGGGATGTTGCTCATCCGAGTCCAGGTGCTGGTTGGAGGCGCCTCCCGCAATTCCGCCCACGTTGCAAAGGAGCACAGTGAAACGCATTTTCGTCGGCAATCTGGATTTCTCCGCCCGGGAGGATGAGCTGAGAGCCTTGTTTGAGAACTATGGAGCGGTGGAGCGCGTCAGCATTTTGACGGACCGGGATACGGGGCGCTCCCGCGGGTTTGGGTTCATCGAGATGAACGCCGACCCGGAAGCGGATGCGGCGATTTCGGCGCTTGACGGGCACGAGTGGAATGGGCGTGCGTTGCGGGTGAACGAAGCATTGCCGAAGACCGAAGGCGGCCGCGGCGGTGGCGCCGGGCGGCCGGGC
>JAUYBU010000011.1 GCA_030693045.1 Bryobacterales bacterium
AGATCGTCGCCAAACACGCCAAAGGCGTCGAGTTCCTGATGAAGAAGCACAAGGTCGATTGGATCCGGGGCTACGGGACGCTCAAGGGCCCAGGCAAAGTCGAAGTGGACACCGGGACGACCATCGAAGCGAAGAACATCATTATCGCCACGGGCTCGGAGGCACGGATGCTGCCGGGCCTGGAGCCGGACCCGGAATCGATCCTCACCAACGTCGAAATCCTCAGCCTGAAGGCCGTGCCCAAGACGCTGGCCATCATCGGCGCGGGCGCCGTGGGAGTCGAGTTCGCCTCGATCTTTCACCGCTTCGGCTCGAAGGTCATCGTGCTCGAAATGCTGCCGCGCGTGGTGCCCGTCGAGGACGAGGAGGTCTCGAAGGAACTCGAGCGCTCGTTCAAGAAGCAGGGCCTGCGCGTCGAAACCGACGCGAAGGCCGGGAATATCCGCCGCACCGCGAACGGCGTCGAGTTCAGCGTGACGCTGGCGAACGGGAAAGTGGAAGAGTTCGCGGTCGAAAAACTCCTGGTCGCCGTGGGGCGCAAACCCAACACGGACAAGATCGGCCTCGAGAACACGCGGGCGAAGACCGAGGGCGGCTTCATCCAGGTTGACCAGTGGCAGCAGACCGCCGAACCCGGGGTTTACGCCATCGGCGACGTGGTGGCCGGCACGCCGCAACTGGCGCACGTCGCCACCATGGAGGGCATGGTCGCGGTGGCGCACATCGCCGGCAAGCCCGCCCGGCCGATCCGCAAGGATCGCATTCCGGGGGCGACTTACACCGAACCGGGCATCGGCAGCGTCGGGCTGAGCGAGGCGCAGGCGCGGGCGCAAGGTTTCAAAGTGATGGTCGGCAAGTTCCCCTTCCTGGCCAACAGCAAGGCCAGCATCCTGGGCCGGCACGACGGGTTCGTGAAGGTGGTCGCCGACCAGACCTACGGCGAGATCCTGGGCGTGCACATTATTGGACCCCAGGCTTACGAATTGATCGGCGAAGCGGTGGCGGCCATGGAAGCCGAAGCCACCGTCGAGACCATGATGACGGCGATTCACGCGCACCCGACGCTGTACGAGGCCGTCGGCGAGGCGTTCAACGCGGTCTACGGCCTGGCGATCAATGCGTAAGTGCGAACTTCGCGACCTGGGCCGCGTGGGCTACGCCGAGGCGTTCGAGTTGCAGCGCGGCCTGGTCGATCGCCGCAAGCGCGGCGAGATCCCCGATCAGCTTCTGATCCTGGAGCACCCGCACGTGGTCACCCTGGGGCGCAACGGCAGCCTGGCGAATGTGCTGGCCAGCCCGGAGGTGATGGCGCGCGCCGGCATCGAGTTCCACCAAACCGACCGCGGCGGCGACGTGACCTATCACGGGCCGGGCCAGGTGATCGGCTACCCGATCTTCGATCTCCGGGAATGGAAGCGCGACGTGGTGGCCTATGTCCGCGCCATCGAGCAGGCCATCATCGGCGCGCTGGAGGAGTTCGGCATCCCGGCCCGGCGCGAGCAAGGCGCGACCGGCGTGTGGACCGACCGCGGCAAGGTCGCGGCCATCGGCGTCCATATCAGCCGCTGGGTCACTTCGCACGGCCTGGCGTTGAACCTGACAACTGACCTGAGTTACTTCCGCTACATCGTACCCTGCGGGCTGACAAAGCCGGTGACGTCGATGCGCGAATTGGGCTGCCAGGCGTCGCGCGGCGAGGTGGTCGGCGCGCTGGCGCGGGGTTTCGGCCGCGAGTTCGGATTTGATGAGATACTGACTTCAACGGAGAAGGCTTTATGACCGACGTGGTGATGCCCCAGATGGGCGAGAGCATTGTCGAAGGCACGCTGACCAAGTGGCTGAAAAAGCCCGGCGAGCGGGTCGAGCGGGACGAGTTGCTGTTCGAGATCTCGACCGACAAGGTGGACACCGAGATTCCATCGCCCGTGGCGGGCGTGCTGGCCCAGGTGCTGGTGGAGGAGGGCCAGACGGTCGCCATCAACACCGTGGTCGGCCGGATCGACGAAGGCGGCGTGGCCGTCGCGGCGACGCCGGCGCCCGAGCCGGAGGCGGTTTCCGAGCCCGTGCCCGCGCCGGCGCCGGTGGTGGTTGAGACGCCCGCGCCGGCCGAGGAAAGCGCGGGTCCAATATCTCCCCTGGTGCGGCGCATGGCGCGCGACCACAGCATCGACCTGCGCCTGGTCCGGGGCACCGGAATGGGCGGCCGCATCACCAAGCAGGATGTGGAAGCCCACCTGGCCAAAGCGCCGGCGCCGCGCGAGGCGGGGGCCAAGGTCCGGATCGAGCCGATGAGCGTGATGCGGCAGAGAATCGCCGAGCACATGCTGGCGAGCAAGCGCACCTCGGCGCACGTGACCACCTTCCACAGGGTCGATATGACGCGGGTGGTCCGGCTGAGGGCGCGCGTTAAGGAAGATTTCCAGGCGCGTCACGGCTTCGCGCTGACCTACCTGCCGTTTATCGCGCGTGCCGCCGCCGAGGCTTTGCGCGCCTATCCGCTGCTGAACGCTTCCATCGATGGCGCGAACATCGTCTACCACAACCAGATCGACATCGGCGTCGCGGTGGCGCTGGAAGGCGGCTACGGGCTGATCGTGCCGGTGATCCGCAACGCCGACGAGAAGAACGTGGTCGGCTTGCAGAGGGCGATCGTCGATCTGGCCACCCGCGCCCGCACCAAGCAGTTGAAGCCCGACGAGGTCCAGGGCGGCACGTTCTCCATCACCAACTTCGGCAGTTTCGGCAGCCTCTTCGCCACACCCGTGATCAATCAGCCGCAGGTCGCCATCCTGGGCGTCGGCGCGGTCGAGAAGATCCCGGTGGTGATCGAGGACGACGCCATCGCCATCCGCTCGGTGTGCATTCTCGGCCTGAGCTTCGACCACCGGCTGATCGACGGCGCCCTCGCCGACCTGTTCTGCCAGAAGGTGAAGGCGATCCTGGAAACCTGGTCCGAAGACGTCCTCTAGAAAAATGCGTCAGCCTGGTATGGCCCCTTTTAATTCGGGACAGAAAGGTGTGTCCGCAAGGGACACACTGGTCTGTCCCAATATAGGGGCCATACCAGGCTGACGCATTTTTCGTACTCTGGAGTGGAATGGATGGAGTGATCGTTGTCGACAAGCCCGCGGGCTGGACCTCTCACGATGCCGTCAACCGCTTGCGGCGGCTGGCCGGCACGCGAAAGGTCGGACACCTGGGAACGCTGGACCCCCAGGCCACCGGCGTCCTGCCGCTGGTGATCGGCCGCGCCACCCGGCTGGCGCAGTTCTACGTGCGCAACGACAAGGTCTACGACGCCCTGATCCACTTCGGCTACTCCACCGATTCCTACGACAAGGACGGCGCGCCAACTTCGCCGGTGACCCAACCGCGGATCGACCACGAAGACCTGGAGCGCGCCCTGGCCGGCTTTCGCGGCGCTCTCGATCAGATCCCGCCGCCGGTCTCCGCCAAGAAGATCGCGGGCACGCCGGCCTACAAACTGGCCCGCAAGCACCAGCCGGTGGAACTGGCGCCGGTAAAGGTGGAAATCTATTCGCTGATTCTTCTGGAGCACACGGGCGACAGCAACGAGGCCCGCATCAAGGTTCACTGCTCGGGCGGAACCTACCTGCGCAGCATCGCCCACGACCTCGGCAAAATCCTCGGCTGCGGCGCGTTTCTCAAAGACCTGCGCCGCATCGCATCGGGCGGTTTCACGCTGGACCAGGCTCGCACGCTCGACCAGCTCGCCACCCTGGCGCAGGAAGACCGCCTGGTGGAGGCGCTCATTCCGGGCGCGAAATTGCTGCCCGAGTTCCCCGCCGAGATGGTGGACAACCACACCGCGGCGCGCATCCGTCAGGGGCGCGACTTCCGCGTGTCTCCGTTCCGCGTCCGCGGAGCGCCCAAACACGTCAAGGCGATCACCCAGGACGGCGAACTGGTGGCCATCGGCGAAGCCGTGCTGCCGAATCTATACCACCCGATCCTGGTTCTCTAACCGCGCCTTCTCGCGCCGCTGCCTGACCCAGTCTTCCTTCACCACCTGGCGCTCGCGCGCCACTCCCAGCGAGCCCGGCGGCACGGGGTGGGTAATGACGGACCCGGCGGCGACGTAACTGCCGGTCCCGATTTCCACCGGCGCAACCAGCGTCGAGTTGCTACCCACGAACGCGCCGTCGCCGATCAGCGTCGGGTTCTTCTTGATCCCGTCGTAGTTGCAGGTGATGGTTCCGGCCCCGATGTTGACGTCCGCGCCGATCACGGAATCGCCCAGGTAGGCCAGGTGCATGGCCTTGGACCCGGGGCCGAAGCGGGTCTTCTTCAGCTCGACATAGTTGCCGATCTCGGCGCCGGCGCCGATGTGGTTGTCCCGGCGCAGCCGCGCATACGGGCCGATCCGCGCGCCGGCTTCGACGGCCGAGGTCCCGATGATGGTGAACGGCCCCACCTCGACGCCGTCGCCCAGAGTCGAATCGGCGATGATCGAACAGGCTCCGATGCGGCAGTCTTCGCCGATCGACGTCTGGCCGAGCAGGCGCGCGAACGGCTCGACCACCGTGTCCGTACCGATGCGCACGTCCAGATCGACGGTCACCGTCTCGGGCCTTTCGATGGTCACCCCGGCCAGCATCAGCTCCAGCGTCTTCCGCTCGCGGAAAATGCGGTCCACCTGCGCCAGGTCCACGCGCGTGTTGATGCCCAGCACCTCCCGCGCGTCTTCCAGCAACATGGCGCCGCAGGAGTAGCCGTGCCGGCGGAAGATCTCGACGATGTCGGTAAGGTAGTACTCTCCGGCCGGGTTCGCCGTCCCGATCTCATCCAGGTGCCGCCACAGCAATTCGGCGCGGAAACAGTAGATGCCAGAGTTGATCTCGCGGATGGCGCGCTGTTCCGGGCTGGCGGCCTTCTCCTCGACAATCGCCGCGATGCGCCCGTCGGCGTCCGTCACGACGCGCCCGTAGCCGAACGGCTCGTCCAGCAGCGTGGTGATCACGGTGGCGGCGTGCGGCGAGGCGGCCTGGCTCTCGATCAACCGCTCCAGCGTCCCGGCCGACAGCAGCGGGCAATCGCCGTACAGCACCACCAGCAACCCATCCAAGGAGGCCAGCCGCTCCCGGCCGGCCATCACCGCGTGGCCCGTGCCCAGGGCTTCGGTCTGCTCGATGAAGCCGATGCCGGTGGATGCCAGTTCCTCGCGCACGCGTTCGGCCTGGTGGCCCACGACCGCATAGATCTGTTCAGGCGGCGCAAGCGGCAGCGCGGCACGCACCACGTGCCCGATCAGCGAACGGCCGCCGGCGCGGTGCAGCACCTTGGCCTGCTTCGACTTCATCCGCGTGCCCAGCCCGGCGGCGAGAATCACGATGGTGACGGGAGTCTGCATGTTCGCTTTCCATCTTAGCTGGAACGGCGGGCGGACATCCGCGTCTCAGTGCTTCGGCTCCCTCCGGCGGCGCGCCAGCCGCATCTTCTGCCGGCGTCCGGCTCGCGCCAACTCGAGCGCCACCGCGGCGGACGCCTCCGGATCGTGCCGCACCCTCTTGGTGCGGGCCAGCAAATCTCGCCCAATCACGGCGACGCCCAGACTCGCCAGCCGGGGAATGTCGTTCTCCACCGGCCGCGCCCGCTGCGCCGCATAACGCCGGCGGAGCGTGTCGCCGACCGGCTGGGTGTTCACCACCACGCAATCCAGCAGCCCCGGCAACCCGTGCCGGTAAATCGCCTCGACGTGATCGGCGGCCGTGAAGCGCATGGTCTCGCCCGGCTGCCACATCAGATTGACGAAACACGCCTTGAGCGCGGGCGAGGAGGCGATGGCTTGCGGAATGCCCTCCACCAGCAGATTCGGAATGATGCTGGTGAACAGGGAACCGGGTCCCATGGTGATCAGGTCCGCCCGGGCGATGGCCTCGAGCGTTTCCTGGAGCGGGCGGCAGCGCCGCGGGCGCAGCGAAAGCGAGACGATGCGCGACCGGCTCTTGCTAATGTTGGTCTCGCCGGCGACCACGCTGCCATCCTCCAGATGCGCCTCCAGCACCACGTTGGCGTCGGTGGAAGGAAAGATCCGTCCCCGCGAGGCAAGCACTTCGGAAGACAGCCGCACGGCGCGCGCGAAGTCGCCGGTCAGGTGTGTCATTGCGGTCAGGAACAGGTTGCCGAAGCTGTGGCCCTTCAGGCCGCGCCCGGCCGCGAACCGGTACTGGAACAGGCGGCTCATCAGCCCTTCGTCTTCCGATAGGGCCACCATGCAATTCCGGATGTCGCCGGGCGGCAGCATCTCGAATTCCCGCCGCAGCCGGCCCGAACTGCCGCCGTCGTCGGTCACCGTCACCACCACCGTGATGTCCACCGAGTCGTCTTCCAGCGGATCGTTGAGGGAGATGCTCTTGCCCGGCGGATGGACGTAGCGCTTCAGACCGTTCAGTAGACTCGAAAGGCCCGTCCCGCCCCCGATCACGACGACGCGCAACGGTTCCCGCACCGCCGCCTTCTTGCCCGATAACGAGATGATCAGGACCTCCCCTGCCCGCCCGCCAGGAGTTCGCTGAGCGGGGGCCGGCGAACCAGGTCGGCGAAATCCGGATCGCTGCGCGCCATCGCGCGGTTGCGGGGATGGATCTCGATGGCGCGCCTGAGCTGCTGGCCCGCGCCGTCCAGATCGCCCAGCGCCCCCAGGCACAGGGCCAGCGCGTAGTGCAGGTGATCCCGGCCGCTGGACATTCGCACGGCCTGCTCCAAATGCTGCCGCGCCGCCTGAAATTCGCGGCGGTTCATGAGCGCCACGGCGTAGTTGTAGCGCTCTTCGGCCGTCGCCAGCTCCGGAATCGCGCTTCCCAGGCGCTGGTCGCACATGCGAATATGCAGCCGCGCCGAATGCGCCATCTCCCGAATCGCGCCCTTGGTGGCCGCCTCGAATAGCGCCTTGGCTTCGCCAAAGCGGCCGGAATGGAACAGGCCGGCCGCCTGCGCGAACAACTCCGTCTGCGAGAGCCCCACCGCCGGTGGCGCAATCGGGCCCTTCGCCGTCTTGCCCGCCTTGGGAGCCGGGGTCTCCCGCTTGGATGGTGTCTTCATAAATAGATCCAGCCGGAAGCTGCTCTTGTAACAGATCGGGTGGTCCTTTGCAAGGCCCCGCCTTCACTCTCCAGCAGCATGGCCCACCCCTCGTTGTTCCTCATCGTCGCCCTCGGACGCCGATTCCAGGTCGTCCGCCTCGAAAACCTGCCCGCAGTCCTGGCACCTCACATAATCGACGCCCTCGCGGCGGGCGATGACCTGAGTGCGCGTGTGCCTGCAGACGTTCTCCATAAGAAGACCACTTCTCAATTTTAGGGATCGGCTTGGGCTTGTCAAGACCCTCCCGATCCGGCCGGCCGAATCCGCCACCAGGCGAACACCGCCGCCACGTCCAGCGCCGCGGCCAGGAAGAAATAAGCGCTGGCGCCGCCGGTCAGCCCCAGCAGCCACGGAAATGCCACCGAACTGGCAAACGAGCCCATCGAGCCGAGCGTATTCATCGCCGCCGAAAGCGTTCCCGTTCGCCGTCCCCCTGCGTCCGAACACACCGACCAGCTCGGGCTCAGCGTGAAGTCCACCCCGAACGTCGTAAGAGCGAAACAGCCGATGAAGGCGGCGGCGGTGGTGGCCTGCGTGGCGGCGCCCAGAGTCACCGCCGCCAGCGCGAAGCCCGCCATGGCCGGAAGGCGCCGGGAAAGATCCGGACGCCCTCGCCGGTACAGGGCGTCCACCGCCAGGCCGCTGGTCCAGGTGGCCAGCGCGCCGCAGTAAAGCGGGACGCTGGCATACAGACCGGCTTCGCGCGCCGCCAGGCCGTAGTGCGAGCGAAGAAACGGGAGCAGCCAACTGAAGCAGATGAAGAAGGTGAAGTTGGAAGCGAAGTACTGCGCCAGGATCAGGCCCGTTTGCAGCGAGACCAGCTCGCGCCAGTTCCCCTCGCGCTTTCCCAGCGGCCGGGCCTTGTCCGCCCCGCCGATCAACTCCAGTTCGGCCGGCGACACGCCGCGCTTGGCCCGCGGGTCGTCGCGGAACCAAACCAGCCACCAGCTGGCCCAGGCGAAGCCCGCCACCGCCAGCAGGAAGAACGACGCGCGCCAGCCCAGACTGGCGACGCTGGCCGACATCAACGCCAGCCCGATGGCGGCGCCCAGGCGCGAACCGGTATTCAGCAGCCCCAGCGCCAGGCCGCGCTCGCGCGCGGGCAGCCAGCCGTAAATGGCGCGGGCCGCGGCCGGATAGGCACCCGCCTCGGCCGCGCCGAACAAAAACCGCACCGCGATCAGGACCCCCACCGCCGACACCAGCCCGGTCTGAAGCGTGAACAGCGACCACATCGCGACGATCAGCGCCAGGAAGCGGCGCGCACCCCAGCGGTCCGCCAGCCGCCCGGAAGGAACCATGAAGATGGCGTAGCCCAGCGCAAAGGCGCCGAACACCGCGCCGAAGGTCATGTCCGCGATGCCCAGCTCGGCGGCCATGTCGTTCTTGGCGGCCGAGATCGATACGCGGTCCACGATGGTCACGAAGGAAAGCGCGAACAGCGCGGCCATCACCTTCCAGCGCACGCGCGTGGGCTGTCGATCCGCAGTGTGTGACATGCTCTAAAGTGGCACAGCCTTTAGGCCAATGCCACTTACATTGCAGGGTAAAGAGGAAGGCCTTCTGTGGCCGGCCGGCGGTTTTTTCCGGACAAAACAAGAGAGATCGGTTATGTTTTGATGGGTGAACATACCCGAAGCACCGATTCTGCTTGAGCTATTCGCCG
>JAUYBU010000222.1 GCA_030693045.1 Bryobacterales bacterium
TTCCAGCGGCGTGATCTTCTCGCCGTCGAAGGTCTCCGGATAGCGCGCGCCGCCCACGTCGGCGCAAGTCGCCATCAGGTCGATGAGGTGGCCGGGTTGATGCGTGAGCCCGCCTGGTTTGCCGGTCGCGGCGGGCCAGGACGCGATGAGCGGCGTCGAAATGCCGCCTTCGTGTACCCAGTGCTTGTAGAGCCGGAACGGTGTGTTGGACGCATTGGCCCATCCAATACCGTAGCTTTGGTAAGTGTCGCCCGCGCCGGGCATGAGGCCGGGGACGTTTCCGCTGCGGACAACGCGGCCGTCGCGCGTGGTCTTGGGGATGTGCACGGCCGCAGAATCCGGCTTCAGTTCCTCGGCGCAACCGCCGTTGTCGGCCAGGAACAGGACCAGCGTGTTCTCGCCGGCGCCGGCGGTCTCGAGCGCGCCGAGAATGCGTCCGACGCCCTGATCCATGCGGTCGATCTGCGCGGCGTAAACTTCCATGCGGCGCTCGTGCCAGTCGCGGTTGGGCGTATCTTTCCATGGGGCGACGCGCGAATCGCGCGGTGTCAGCGGCCAGCGCTTCTCCACCACGCCCATCTGGATCATGCGCCGGTGGCGTTCGGCGCGCAACGCGTCCCAGCCGTCTTTGTATCGGCCCCTATACTTGGCCACATCGGTTTCCAGGGCATGCAGCGGCCAGTGCGGCGACGTGAACGCCACGTAGAGGAAAAACGGATCGGGTCCGCGGCCGAACTCCTCGATCTGCCTGACGGCGTTTTCGGCGATGGCGTCGGTGAGGTAGAAATCCTTGCCCTCCGGCTGGGCGGGTTGGTTGCCGCGCATCAGCGTGACCGGATCGAAGTAGCTCGCGGCCCCGTGGATGATGCCGTAGTAGCGGTCGAATCCCCGTTGTAGCGGCCAGTTGTGTTTGGATTCGGTCACCGGCGTCACGTGCCACTTGCCGGACATCAGCGTTCGGTAGCCGGCGGGCCGCAGCACTTCCGTGATCGTGACCGAGCGCCGGCTCAAGTCGCCCGTGTAGCCGGGGAAGGGCTTGGGGTTGTCCACCATGTGGCCGACGCCGGTCTGGTGCGGGTACAGGCCCGTCAGCAGCGAGGCGCGCGTGGGGCAGCAGCGCGCCGTGTTGTGGAAATGGGTGAAGCGGATGCCGCGCCGGGCCAGGCGGTCGAGATTGGGCGTCGCGATCTCGCCGCCGTAACAGCCAATATCTGAGAAACCCATGTCGTCGGCCAACATCAGGACGATGTTCGGCCGCCGGGCGGGCGTCGCCACAGCGGCGCCCAGGCTCGCGAGAAACTGGCGGCGGTCACAAAGCGGGCGCATCAGGCCGACCCCTTTTCAGGCGCGCACGTACTGCTTGAGGAACGCCTGGCACTGCACCAGCGCCGCCTTGCGCAACTCGAGCGTCGCTTCGTAAGCGCGGTCTTCGACTTCCACGCACACCGGGCCGTCGTAGCCGGTTTCGCTCAGCACCGAGAAGAAGCGGCCCCAGTTGACGTCGCCCAGCCCCGGCAGCTTGGGCGTGTGGAATTCCAGCGGCGTCGCCAGGATGCCCACTTCGTCGAGTCGGCGGAGATCGACGCGCGCGTCCTTCAGATGCACGTGGAAAACGCGCGGCGCGAAAGCGGCCAGCGCTTTCAAGTAGTCCATCTGCTGCCAGACCAGGTGCGACGGATCGAAGTTGAGTCCGAAATTCGCACTCGGGATCTCTTCGAACATGCGCCGCCAGACGGCCGGCGAGTGGGCCAGGTTCTTGCCGCCCGGCCACTCGTCGCGGGTGAACAGCATGGGGCAGTTCTCGATGGCGATGCGCACGCCGTGGTCGGCCGCGAAAGCCACCAGCGGCGGCCAGACCTCGCGGAAGCGCGGCCAGTTGTCGTCCACCGACTTGGTCCAGTCGCGGCCGATGAACGTGTTCACCACGCTCACGCCCAGCATCTCGGCGGCCAGAATGGCCTTGCGGATGTGGGTAATGTAAACTTCGGCCTCGGCGTGGTCCGGCGTCAGCGGGTTCGGATAATAACCCAGGCCGCTGATGCCGACGCCGTGGGCGCTCATTTGTCCGAGAATGCGGTCCGCTTCGGCGCGGTCGAGCGCGGCCACGTCGACGTGCGTCACGCCGGCGTAACGCCGCTCCGCCTTACCCAGCGGCCAGCACATCAGTTCCACCGCGCGGTAGCCGGTCGAGGCGGCGAACAAAACCACCTCCTCCAGCGGAAGTTCGGGAAGAATTGCACTTACAAATCCAAGTTGCATAAGATTAGCCTCCAAGTCGTTTGCGGCATTCGTCCAGCATCGCCGCCGTGCGCGTCGCGCCCGAGCGCGACACACCCACGGCGCGCACCGCGAGCAGCGCATCCAGATCGCGAATGCCGCCCGCCGACTTCACCTGCACGCGAGCCGGCGTGTGCTTTCGCATCAGAATCAGGTCTTCGATGGTTGCCCCGCCCGTGCCGTAGCCGGTCGAGGTCTTGACCCAGTCGGCGCTCAACTCGGAGCATATTTCGCACAACCGGATCTTTTGCTCGTTATTAAGGTAGCAGTTCTCGAAAATGACCTTCACCTTCTGCCTGGCGGCGTGCGTGACGTCGATCACCGCTCGTATGTCGTCGCGGACATAGTCCCAGTTGCCGCTCAGCACGGCGCTGATGTTCACCACCATGTCGAGTTCTTCGCCGCCGTCGGCCAGGGCCTGCCGCGCCTCGGCCACCTTGACGGCGGTGGTGTTGCCGCCGTGCGGAAACCCGATGGTCGTGCTGGCCTTGACCCGGCTGCCTTTCAGCAGTTCCGCGCAACGCTTGAGGTAGTAGGGCAGGATGCACACGCTGGCGGCGTCGTAGTCCAGCGCCAGCCGGCAGCCGCTCTCTAGCTCCGCGGCCGTGAGCGTCGGCGTGAGCAGCGAGTGGTCGATCATCTTGGCGATGTCTTCGTAGGTGTAGTCCATGACTCTTCTCTATTATGCAGGCAGGCAGCGCTTCGCGGTGTCCAATGCCTGACGCGCCGCGGCGGCCAGGAAGACGGTGTCCGCGCCCAGCGCCAGGAACGAGTAGCCGGCCGCGAGGTTGCGCCGTATGAACTGCTCGCCGGGGTCGGCGACGTAAATGCCGGCGGCCTTCGAATGGCGGCGGCAGGCATCCAGGATCGCGCCCAGCGCCGCCTCCATTTCCGGCGTGTCGAAATCGCCGCTGCGTCCGTAGGAACCGCTCAGATCGTAGGGCCCGACGAACGCCCCATCGACGCCCGGCACGGTGAGAATCGCATCCAGATTCGCGATCGCGTCCTTGTGCTCGATCTGCACGATGACCGCGACCTCGTCGTTCAGTTCTTCGGCCGGCGGCCCGAAATCGAGCCCGTAGCGATTGGCCCGGCAGAAACCGTAGCCGCGCCGGCCCTGGGGAGGATACTTGGCCTCGGCCACCGCCAGCCGCGCCTGTTCCGCGCTATTCACCATGGGCACAATCACGGCCCGCGCCCCGGCGTCGAGCGAGCGCTTGATCCAGACCGGATCGCACCACGGCAGCCGCGCCACCGGCACGCAACCGAATCCTTCCAGCGCGCCGAAGATGTTCGCCAGGCTCTCCAGATCGATCACGCCGTGTTCCAGGTCCACCGCCGCCCAATCGAATCCCAGCCGCCCTAGGATCTCCGCCGACACCGGCTGCGCGATCTGAATCCACACGCCCAACGTCGGCCGGTTCTCCAGCAACGCTTGCCGCAACTTGTTCTTCATAGCGCTCCTGCCCGCCAGTTTCCCACAATTCGCTGCGGTGGGGCGGCGCGGTCCAGCCGCGCGCCGGCCGCCAGGCGGGCGGGGTGCCAAAGACGCCCCCCCCATCGCTGGTGAGAGGGGCTGTTGTCGCCAGGAATCGGCCGTCGGTGCGTGGAGGACGGCCGGTTCCTGTGGAAACAGCTCGGCGAGCACTACGCAAGCGCGACCACAGCTTGACTTCTTCTTCCGTCTGAGGTGTAATCACCGATGTTGCTGCCGCCAGCGCGCGGATTCGTGGGAAAACAGCCGCAATGAGCAACGCGCCCGCATATCGTCCGCCCCCGGTGGGCTGGTTCAGGTTCACGGCCCTTCGACCGGCCCCGGAAGCCTGTCTCCGGCGAGACCCCGGGGATGATGCGGATCGCCCGGCCCGCATAAACTTGTGTAGAGAACTTGTAGAAAAAGACGGAAGTGGTGACATGGCAAGCACTTGCGCCCCTCGGCTCGCAGATGGCGTTTTCGTCTTAGGCCGACCGCGATGGGGTTTGTGCAGGTCGGCCTAATCATGAGTTGGGCAGCGATGAGATCATGGGGAAATGGGTCGCAAACAGGGCAGAAGCCGGATTCGGGTTGCGAACGCGTGGCTCAAGTTGAACTTCAACGCCCAGTGCCGAGACGCCGAACAGCGACATACTGGTTCTGCACGGGCTCACCCCCGCTGAGCGCGCGTGCAGAGCCAACGGACGCGAAGCCATTCTTGGTTGAGGTGTACCTGAAGACAATGGTCATCGTCAGAGCTAAGATCCGGGTCGATGGTAAGCAGATCGGCGGTAACCTATACTAGACGCTATGAGTGAGATACGGGTCGTTTTCGACGTTGTGACAGGGCGCCCCTCAGAGGTTTTGGCTACCCTCCTGCGAAAGCTGAGCGCATACACCCGTCGAGACCGTGTTCGTAGGTTCAAAATCGGGATCACAAACGACCCTCACCGAAGGCTCTCCCAAGCTTACTCGGCTGAGTTTGACGAGATGATCGTGCTCTATCAGACCTCGTCCATAGGTTTTGTTTCAGCACTGGAAGCCGATCTCGTTGAGCACAACTGGGAGTTCACGGAAAACGTTGTTGCAGGTGGTGGTGGCGGCGTTGGCGACCCGCCCTTTTTCCTTTATGTCGTGCTCCGCTACTGATCGGCCTGTTGAATGTTGGGGCCTGCCCCTAACGCGCCGCTGCAGCGGACGCCCGCGAGAAGAACCGTGGGCAGTAGGCTGAGAAGAAAGGGGAACTTTCCGTGTCAACCATTCAATTGCTGCCAGGAGAGCGGCTATTGCGACAGAACAGGGGCGTTAGCTTGACCTCGCACCGGGTTCACTTTGAACAGGAGACGTGGGGTGCGAAGAAGCTTACAACGATTATGCTCGAAGACCTGACTTCGTGCAACATCGAGACTCGCAGCAAACCCGGCTGGCTTGTTGCCGGTGGGGTGGCCGGTGGGTATATGGCGTTGTGGGCTGTCTCCTCTGGAGATCCGGGGAAGTTCGTGGCGGGTGTGTTATTGGCCGCCCTGTGCCTCGTAGCCTATGTTCTTACACGCCGGAAGATCATGGTCCTACGTTCAGCGAGCGAAGGGATTGAGCTAAACGTTTCAGGCGACAGTTGGGACAGTCTGAAGGCATTTGTGGATGCGGTTCAAACAGCCAAGCACGAGCGCTTGATGTTGCTAGCCCAAGACCGGGGACAGGAGCGCCGTTGAATCGTGCGCATGATCCGGATGTGGCGGCCGTGTTTCCGAGCGGAGGAGAAGTCAAGGAAGCCCTGTTTTGGCCGGAATTATTCGCAGGCACCGATCGGGGCGGGCGCTATCGCGACGCTGCCCAACCAAAGCATGCACCCGACCGCCCCAAAACCGGGCGGCGGGTGATGCCCAAGTCGTTAGGCGCATCGCAAACATGCAGAAACCTCGGGTAGATCTTAACGCTATCGTGGAGCGATGTGGCGAGTTGCTCGGGCGCGTCCACGAATGCAACCTAGGGCAGTTCGAGATCGACATGACGCTGTATAACATCGTGGCGTTGAAGCTATTTCCTGAATCCGGCGTGAAAGTGGCCACTTTCAGGGTTGGAGGGGTTTCATCGTGCGGATCTTCGCCAACATGTCATTGGCCAACTCCCGTAGCATCGGCGACTCCCTGAGGCGCAGGACGGGGCGATTCTGAGGCCGAGTC
>JAUYBU010000226.1 GCA_030693045.1 Bryobacterales bacterium
CAGGACCTGTGGCCGCGGTCCGACAAAGCTCATGTCGCCCTTCAGGACGTTCCAAAGCGGGATAAGCTCATCGAGTTTGTCCGCGCGCACGAACTGGCCGACAGGTGTAATACGCCGGTCGGTGGCGGCGGTAGACGAGCCGCCGATCTTGTCGGCGTTAACCACCATGGAACGGAACTTGACCATATGGAATGCCCCGCCGCCCCGAGCGGCGCGCGCCGCGATGTAAAACGGCGACCGCCGGTCCTGGAGCCAGATGGCGAGCATCACGGCGACCAAAAGTGGCGAGAAGACCAGCAGACCGGCCGACGCGGCCAGGATGTCGAAACCCCGTTTCAGAATCATATCGCGGCTCAGATGAGTCCGTGCCTTACCGAGCCGCGACCGTCAGGAAGCGGTCTGCACCACGGGCCAGCCTCGCGGATACGGTTCGAGCTATCGCCGCGGCATCCAGTGAGTAAACCTTGCGAAGGTATTGCTGGCTCCCAACGGCCGAAGAGAAGGTGTTCCGGAGCCCCATGCGCACGAAGAAGCCCGGAAAGACTCCGGCTTCCATGAGAGCTTCGGAAATCGCGCCGCCCAGGCCTCCGTCAACGGCGTGTTCCTCAATGCTGATGATGCCACCCGTTTCGGAAGCGGCGGCTGCGAGCGTATCGGTATCGAGGGGCTTCACCGTGTGGACGCTGAGGACGCGGCAGAAAATGCCCTGTTCAGCCAGGGCATCCGCCGCCAGCAGGGCCTCTCCGAGGATTCCGCCGGTCGCGGCGAGGGTCACGTCCGATCCTTCGCGAACCGTTCGGATGCTGCCCGGTCGAAAAGCCTCGCCGGGTTCCACATTTACCGGCGCTGCAGACTTGTCGAGGCGAAGGTAGGCAGGGCCGCGATGCGAGACGAGATAGCGGGCAGCTTCGGCCGCTTCCCAGAGATCGCAAGGCGAGAACACGAGCATACCCGGAAGCGAGCGGAGGATAGCCAGGTCCTCGGTGGCATGATGCGAGAAGCCGACTGCGCCGTAGCTCATGCCCCCGCCGATGCAAACGATCTTGACATTCGCGCCGTGATAGCAAATGTCATTGCGGATCTGCTCCAGGCAGCGTAGCGTCGGGAAGTTGCCAATGGAGTAGGTGAAAACCGTGTGACCCTCCAAAGCGAGTCCGGCCGCGAGCCCGGACATGTTCTGCTCCGCGACGCCGACATTGAGAAACTGGCGGGGGAAACGGGCAATGTACTGGTCGAGGACCTTAAAGCCCAGGTCGCCGGTCAAGAGGAGGAGTTCTGGGTGCTGTGGCGCGAGATCGGTTAGGGTACGGATGAAAGCGTCTCTCACGGATGGGCCTCCAACTCGGCGAGTGCGGCATCGAATTCGGCACCGCGAGGTATGCGGTAATGCCAGAGCACGCTGTTTTCCATGAAGCTTACCCCTTTCCCCTTGACCGTGTGGGCGAGTATGCAGGAGGGCTTCCCGGCAACGAAGGGTGCGGCGGCTAAAGCGGTATGTAGGGCCTGATGATCGTGCCCGTCGACTTCGCGCACTCCCCAACCGAACGCGGTCCATTTTTCGGCGAATGGGGCGAGTTCGATGACCTCGGCTATCGGCGCGATGCCCTGAATCCGGTTGTAATCCACAATGGCGATGAGGTTCGAGAGCCCGTGGTGGGCGGCGAAGAGGGCGGCCTCCCAGGTTGAGCCTTCATCGCATTCACCATCGCTCAGAAGGCAGAAGACGCGATGGGGCGCTGACTTGAGCTTGGCCGAGTAGGCCATTCCGGCGGCGATGGAGAGACCATGGCCCAGGGAACCAGTCGAGACATCGACACCAGGCAATTTGTGGGAGACGTGACCGCTCAGATCGGAGCCGTCCTGGTAGTGCGTCAGAAGTTGTTCGACCGGGAAGAAGCCCCGCTCAGCGAGGACGGCATAGAGGCCGGCTCCAGCGTGGCCTTTGCTCAGCACGAAGCGGTCCCGGGAGGGCGATTTTGGAGCGGTGGGATCGACGCGTAGAAAGCCGCCATAGAGGACGGCGAGGATGTCCGCGCAGGAGAAAACCGCACCGATATGGGCTCCGCCGCCTACGCTGGTCATGCGAAGGGCGTGAGCACGAACACGGCGCGCCAGGGCACGGGTACCGTTCGGCGTTGTGGCGCTCATTGCGTGTATCCGACAAACGCCCGGATGTTGTCGCAGACGTGGTATTTCATCTTTGATCAACATGGCTGCTCACGCAGCGGTGCGCACATTCCAAGCTGCCATCAGGGAGTTCCAGTCGTGGAGACTCAGAGCCCACCCGACCGCCCCCAGGTTCTCATCGAGCTGTGACGGTGTCTTGGCGCCCACCACAATCGTGCTCACACCGGGGTAGTCGAGCGCCCAACGCAGGGCGACCTGGGCTGGCGTCTTTCCGTACCGCGTCGCTACCCTCCGCAGACACTGAAGTGCGGGCTGCCTTGCGGCGAGGAATTTCGCACCAAAGTGCGGAAGGCGGTGCCGTCGATCATCCGATCCGAATCTACAGTCCGCGCCGTACTTCCCGCTGAGGAATCCCTGTGCCAGCGGCCCATAGGACATTACCGGGATGCCGAGTCCCCGGCAGCATTGAATCGCTTCGGCTGAATCGGCCGCGCTCACGAGCGAGAGCGGCAACTGGACTACCGAGAGTGGCAGCGCGGCATGAGCTTCCCGAATCTGACTCGGCGAGCAATTCGACACACCCACGCACATTACTTTGCCTTGCTTCTGGCAGGCGCGCAGCGCAGCCATTGTGTCCCGGATGGGAACGGCGGGATCGGGCCAGTGAATGAGATAGAGCGGGACGCATTCCAGCCTGAGCCTGCGAAGGCTACCTTCGAGCGCCTCCCGCACCCGCTCCGGACGGCAATCACGAAACGTTTCCGCTCGCGCTCCCGGTGAAGTCGGACGCCAATTCACACCGAACTTTGAGCAGATGGTCACTTCAGTTCGCAACTCGCCGAGCACTTCGGCGAGCACCTCTTCTGATCGACCGAGACCGTAAACGTCGGCTGTGTCGAACACGGTAATACCGCGCTGGTAGGCGGTCCTCGCGGCTGCCATCGCAGCCTCGGTGTCGATGGCGCCCCAGTCGGCGCCCCCCAATAGCTCGCATCCCAGCGCAACCTGCGACAGGGTGAGTCCATCCTGGTTGGCCGCTTGGTGCTGGATTGGTGTTCCGTTGTGCATATCTACAGACGGCAGACTTTTCTCAGCGTCCGCAACACGATCCACATGTCTCCGGCCAGCGTCTGCTCCGTGACGTACTTGACCCGCAGCGCATTCTTCGCCAAGCGCACCCGCTCTTCGTATACCCGATCTGCGTCGTCCGGGCCGAGGATCTCGCTCAACTGGAATAACTCAAGCGAGGCGTAGTCGGTAATTCCGGGCCGGATGCACAAGATCAGACGCTCGTCGCCTTCGTAGAGCTGTGTGTATCTCGGCAACTCCGGCCGAGGGCCGACAACGCTCATATCTCCGAACAGCACGTTGAGCAGTTGCGGCAGTTCGTCCAACTTGTACTTTCTGAGCACACGCCCGATGCGAGTTACGCGCGGGTCGTCCTTGGCTGTCGAGCCGCCGCCGATCTGCTCGGCGTCTGGAACCATCGTGCGGAACTTGAAAATGCGGAACGGGCGGCCCTTCTTGCCGGTCCGGATGCCGCGGTAGAAGACGCCTCCGGGGGACTCGAAGTACACCAGCGCCGAGATAACCGCCAGAAGCGGCCAGAGCACGACCAATCCAGCCGCAGCCGCCGCTATGTCGAACGCTCGCTTGATCTTCTGCCGCGATTCCGTGAGCATCGATGAAACCCGGTCAGTGGATGAAGGGCTTCTGAAAATGGGCTCCGCCGCGCCCGTCCGGAACGAGCGAGACAGCGACTTGCCGCGAAGCAAGGAACTCATCCACCGCTCTCTGCGCGCCGAAGCAGGAGCCGTAATCGTCGATGACCACAAAACCTCCAGGGAGGACCCGGTCGTATAGCGCCTCAAGGCAGCAGCGAACGGAATCGTACCAGTCCGCATCGATGCGAAGGACGGCGATATCACCGATGTTGTTGGACTGGGAGCACAGTGTGTCCTGAAACCAGCCCTTGACCATGAAAACCCGGTTGCGAGACAGCCGGAAGGTCGAGAACAGTAGTCTCTGCACAGTTTCGTAAGTGCCCAGACAGGAGCCTTTGGGAAGCGGGCGCACGTGGCGGCCCGTGACACCGTCGCGGAAGTCCTCGGCGGTGGGCTCCGGCAAGCCCTCGTAGGAATCGAAGAGCCACAAGGGACGGCCCGGGGTGTCCTCCGTCAGCAGGCCCATGAGCGCGGCGGAGCCGCCGCGAGCCACACCGCACTCGACGACTGCTCCTTCGATTTGCCGGAGGATCACATTGCGGACGACGTCGTGGGTCGCTTCCAGGCCACGCCGGCCGACAAGCGAGTGCGGCATTACACGGAACACCGCGAGTACCTTGCGGATCCGCTCGGCGTCTCCCGTCAGCACGGCAGGAACGAAAAACCGCAGGTACAATAAGCGCATCAGTACGCGGTACGCCGCAAACGCCGGACCAAACGCACGATTGAACAGCCAGTCGGGTATCGCGGCAGCCGCAACTGACAGCAGGGCACGAGAAACTCTATGAAAGTACGACTGCCGATAGAATGTGGGAGCCAGAGTTGACATTTTAGAAGACTCCATTAACGATCACCTGGGTCCGTTAGGCCGGAACGGCCAAGCCCGGACCCATGGCCGCGGGTGCGACCAACTCGAGATAATTCGCAAACCGGCTGCAAATTCTGCCGGAGTGGTAATCCGCGTCAAACAGATCCTTGGCTCTCCAGCGCATTCCGGCGCAACCATCGACATCTTCCGCAATCTTGCGGATGCACTCAGCAAGCGACTCGGGGGGGCCGATGTGATCAACAAGGAGATTCGTGCGGGCGCGTCCTTGCCGCGCTTGTCGGTACACGACGCACTTGAGCATGGATGTGATCTGTTCTTTCAGCCTGGGTATTGCGTGACAGGACTTCGAGCCGCTTGTTCCATCATGGCGCCCACTCGCTCCACCAACTGCCGGCGATCATAAGATTCGCAAACAGCGTGGCGGCCGTTCTCGCCAAAGGCGGCGCGGCCGGCGGGCGACAATCCGTAGCAATCCCGGATCGCGGAGGCCAGCGCTTCCGCATCATCGGGCGGGCACACCACGCCGCAACCGGAACTGCGCACCAGTTCTTCGACATCGCCTTTCATCGCCGCCAGGACCATCTTTCCACTGGCCATGTACGTGAAAACCTTGTGAGGGATGGTGATGTGGAACAGGGGATCGTTGCGCAAGTGTAGAAACAACACGTCGGCTAGCGCATAGAGAGCCGGCGTGCTCTCGTTGGGGACGCGGCCCAGGAACCGGACGTTCGCGAGGTTCCTCGATTCCGCCTCCGCACGGATCCTTTCGTACTCGACGCCGTCGCCAGCCAGGACGAAATGCATTCGAGGAAGATCCCGCAGACGCTCTGCGGCGTCCAGCACAACGTCGAGCCCCTGCGCCAAGCCGATGGTTCCGGCGTACATCACCGTGAAGCATCCCTCGAGGCCGAGTTTCTGCGCCAGATCCCGGTCCGGCTGCGAGGGCCGGTAAAAATCTGCGTCGACCCAGTTCGAGATCACGCGCACCTTGGAGGCGGGCACTCCCTTTTCGATCAGGTTCCTCCGGAAACCGGGCGAGATGACCCGAATCGCACACGCGCGCCGGTAGACCAGCTTCGCGAAGGCTCCGACGGCGCGCAACGCCGCCTCCCGGCGGATCATCCCAGTGGCACGGAGGGTCTCGGGCCACATGTCCTGGATCTCCAGCGTGAATGGAATTCGCCACAGGAAGCTGAGCACCAGGGCTGGAAGCCCGATGGTGATGGGCGGGTGGATCACGTGCATCACGTCGGGCCGCGGCGAGAGCCAGAGACCCAGCACGGTTGCGGAGATCGCGAAGGACACGAAGTTCAGCGCCCGCTTCAAGGCGGACCGGCTGTGGTCCGGAAAGAGCGGCACGCGGATGATCTGAATCCCGTTCTGTTCTTCCCGCTGCCACAGCCTCAGACGATAACCCGGGTGGAGTTTTCCCGAAGGCCAATTCGGAAAACCCGTCAGTACGGTGACCTCGTGCCCCAGCGCTTGCAGAGTTTCGGTCATCTCCGAGAGGAACTTCATCGGCTCCGGCGGATACCACTGACTGAGCAGCAGAATCCTCACTGGCCGGGCTCTTGCGCGTCCTTCCTCCAGACTACACGGTTCACGTAATCCGTGTAACTCTGGATGATGCGCACCACCTTCTCCGACACGTTCGGAACCGAGTAGTCTTCCACCAGCCGCAAGGCCCGGTCTTCCCCCCGCGGCTGCGTGTCCAGAATGCGGAGTCCCTCCGTGATCCGGTTCAACTCCAGCCCCGTCATCATCACGGCGCCTTCTTCCATCCCTTCCGGCCTCTCGTGCGCATTGCGGATGTTCAGCGCCGGGAAGTTCAGAATCGACGACTCCTCCGTGATCGTGCCGCTGTCCGACAATGTCGCCCTTGCGTGTATCATCAGGTGCACGTAGTCACAGAATCCGAGGGGTTTCAGGAGCTCCACTTCCGGCCCAAATTGAACCCCTTCAGTCTCGATGCGCTTCCGGGTCCTGGGATGAACCGTCACGATGACGCGCCTCCCGGCCTCCCCTGGGAGCGCCTTGAGCAGCCCGACCAGCTTTCTGAACTGCCCGGGATCGTCGATGTTTTCTTCCCGGTGGGAGCTCACTACGTAATACTCGAGCTCTCTCAACCCCAGCCGCCCCAGAACGCCCGAGCGTTCAATCTTCGGCCGGTAGTAGGTGAGCACCTCGAACATCGGGCTTCCGGTCTTCACGATCCGGTCGGGCGGAAACCCCTCCCGCAACAGGTAGTCCCGGGAAGTCGTGCTGTAAGGCAGGTTGATGTCGCTGATGTGGTCGACGATCTTGCGGTTGATCTCCTCGGGCACCCTCTGGTCGAAGCAGCGGTTGCCGGCCTCCATGTGAAAGACCGGAATCTTCCGGCGCTTGGCCGCGATCGCAGCCAGGCAGCTATTCGTGTCGCCCAGCAGTAGAACCGCATCCGGCCCGATCTTCGCCAGGGCTTCATCAGAACGCGGGATCACCAGCCCGATCGTCTCAGCCGCCGTGCTGCCCGCCGCCCCCAGGAACAAGTCCGGTTTCCGGATCTCCAGGTCCTCGAAGAAGATCTCGTTGAGCTCGTAATCGTGGTTCTGCCCGGTGTGCACCAGAACCTGGTCCGTATGCCGGTCCAGCGCCGCGATCACCCGCGACAGCCGGATGATTTCAGGCCTTGTCCCAACGATGGTCGCGACTTTCATAGGGTGTGCACCGTGAGACTCAACATCATACGTCAAGCGGATACGTATCCGGCCGCTCCAGATCGAAAATCTGGTTCGCCCAGAACAGCGTCACCAGTTCCCCTTCCCCGGTGTTCTCAATGGAGTGCGTGTACCCCGGCGGTATGTCCACAACGCTGAAGTCCTCTCCCCGCACGCGGTACTCGATGACCTCGACGCCCTCGATGTGCCGCATCCGGATCAGGCCTTCCCCGGCTACCACGAAGAACTGCTCGGCCTTCGTGTGGTGGTAGTGGTTCCCCCTGGTGATGCCCGGCTTCGTCAGCGACACGAATAGCTGCCCACAGTGCGGCGACTTCAAGAACTCCGCCAGCGCCCCACGCTGATCCGGCTTCACCTCCAGGCCGCGGCGGCGGTCCGCGGCTTCAACATAGGAGAGATAAGTGGCGTACAGGCACTGGTTGAAGCGAACGGAGAAATCCGGCGTGTACAGGTTCCTACCCATGCTCCGAAACCCTTCGATTCTGCCGGCAAGCTCGCCCAGCCTGATCCGGTAGCTGGGTATCGTGTCGGCTACGTAGTACTCGGCCTGCGCGGCGTCCGGGCTCATCTCTGCCAGGAACGCCGCTACGACGTCATCCACGTAGACCAAATCCACCTCGCGCTCGGGGTCGGAAATCGAAAGGGGTAGCCCATGCGCGACGTTGTAGCAGAACGTAGCCACCACGGAATTATAGTTGGGTCTGCACCACTTGCCAAACACGTTCTTCAGCCGGAAGATCCGCACCTCCGCGCCGGTCCGCTCCCGAAACCCAAGAAGCGCTTCCTCCGCGCGCCGCTTGCTGATGCCGTAGGCGTTGTCCTGCGTCGCCTGGATCGAGGAGGACAGGATGAGTTTCGGTCTCTTCCGCAGCCGCAGCAGCGCCTCACACAGGCTGAGCGTAAAGCCTGCGTTGCCGCTCTCGAACTCCTTCGGGTCCTCGGGCCGGTTGACCCCTGCCAGGTGGAAGACCACATCGGCCTCGCTCAGCCACGCATTCAGCTCGTCCGCGCTGGTTTCCAGGTCGCAGAGCAGCAGCTTGTAGTCCGCGCGCGCCCGAAGATGCGCCGCCAGGTTCCGCCCCAGGAAACCCTTCGCCCCGGTGATGAGAACGCTCCTCACGCGTGGGCGCCCCTCCCCTGCAGCGCCGCCCGGACGCAATCCAGCTTCACCAGGAGTTCGATCATGCCATCCACATCGAGTTGTTGCGTATTGTGGGAATTGTATTCCTCGGCCGCCGATACGCTGGGCTCGCCCTCGCTGAAATAGACGGAGTAGTTCAGGTCCCTGGCGTCCGGCGGGACTCGAAAGTAGCTGCCAAGGTCCACAACCTTCGCCATCTCCTCGCGGTTGAGCAGCGTCTCGTAGAGCTTCTCCCCGTGCCGCGTCCCCATGATGCGGATCTCGTTTGTGGCACCGAAGATGCTCTTTAGCGCCTGGGCCAGCGTTCCGATGCTCGCCGCCGGCGCCTTTTGCACGAAGATATCGCCGGGACTGCCGTTCTGAAATGCATACACGACTAGGTCCACCGCATCGTCGATGCTCATCATGAACCGCGTCATGTTGGCGTCTGTCACCGTGAGTGGCTGTTTGGCAAGGATCTGGCTGATGAACAACGGGATCACCGATCCCCGGGAGGCCATCACGTTCCCGTACCGTGTTCCGCAGAACACCGTGCCGTTGTCGGCGCGGAGGCGGGCCTTGGCGACCATGAGCTTTTCCATGAGGGCTTTGGACAGCCCCATGGCGTTGATCGGGTACACCGCTTTGTCCGTGCTCAGAACGATGAGTCTTTGTACCCCGCATTCGCGCGCGGCGTTCATGACGTTCTCCGCGCCTAGGGTATTGGTACGCACGGCTTCGAGCGGGAAAAACTCGCAGGAGGGAACCTGTTTGAGAGCAGCGGCGTGGAAGACGTAGTCCGCACCCTTCATCGCGGGGATGATGCTGTCGTATTGCCTCACGTCGCCCAGGTAGAACTTCACCTTGGGGCTTTGGAGGCTGACCCGCATGTCGTACTGTTTCTTCTCGTCCCGACTGAAGATGCGGATCTCCCGTATGTCGGTCTCCAGAAAGCGCCGCAGAACGGCGTTCCCGAACGTCCCCGTGCCGCCGGTGATCAGCAGTACTTGGTCTTTGAACACTTATTTGGAGGAAGCCTATGTAATGACACAATCCGGCTGAGGGCCAAGCCCCAACAGCCACAGGTACACAGCGGAAAGCTGCGTGGCGACCGCATCCCACGTGAGTCGGCTGGCAACCAACGCCCGGCCACGATTTCCCATCTCTCGCAATTCCGCCGGCGATCGCAATAGCATGTCCGGAAGTGAGGCTCCGATAGAATCCACGGAAGGCTCGACCATCCAACCCGCGCGGTGCTCCAGCAATTCCGGGAAGGGGATGGCCGTGGTGGTGAAAACGGGTACGCCCGCGCCCAGCGCCTCGAGCACCACCATGGGCCACCCTTCGCTGTGAGATGGGAGGGCGAACGCATCGGCCGCCGAGAATGCATCTCGTTTCATATCCCCATAAAGGGGACCAATGAACCGGACAGAGTCCCGCAGGCCATACTGGTCTACGAGGGCTTCCAGTTCGCGCTCGTGATCGAACTCGTCCACGCCCGCTATCAACAGGACCCATCCGGCGAATGCCTTCGAGTTAGCCTTGATGCTCTCGAGGAGCAAGGGGAGGCCTTTCTTGGGGGTAATCCGGGAGAGGAAGAGAAGGACTCGAGCGCCGGGGGCAATCGCGAAGGTATGCCTGAATCGCTGTGCTTCTCCAGCCGAGCATAGCCACTCCGCCGATATGCCGTTCGGAACAATGGCGATGGGGTTCTTAAGACCGAAGTTGCGGAATTCCCGGGCTTCAGGCTGGCTGAGAGCGTGCAAGCAGGATGCGTTCCGGAGGTTGGAGCGCTCATAAGCCGCAAGAGCCAGCGCTTTCTTCCACCTGCTGCGGCGAAGAGTCCACGCGCTCAGCGAACCGTGCGGAGCGATCACGGAAACCCCGTGACGCCACACTCGCCATGAGCGCGTGGCGGCGGAGATGCCCGTCCAGATTCCATGCTGATGCATGATGCAACCGGAGGTGTCTTCGAAGGAGGAAACCGCCACCTGGAGGCGATATGACCAACCCCACGCCCCCGGGCCGACTCGTTCAAACGTCCGGACTCGTTCCAAAGGGAAACCGTTGCTCTCCGGCTGAGCAGTGACATCGGGCACACTGTCCAGCGACCAGACGCGCGTATCCCATCCGCAGCGAAGTTGCGCCTTGGCTATACTGAACGCGGCGGCGCCCAGCCCGAATGAGCGCCGACTGACACTACAGCTAAGATGTATCGCCGTGGGCATTTTAGTTCTGACAAAAACGCGCCAGTGGCTAGCGTGTTTCACCCGCGGAGAGAACCACTACGGAGAGGCACTCCATCACGACCCTGGCGCAGTTCTCCGGGCTGTAACTGCGTGCCAGCGCAACCACATTCTTTCCCATGGCGCGCAAATCGTCAAGCGGCATCGCGGCTACCTTTTCCAATATCCGAGCAAACCCGGCGGAGTCGCGGGGATTGAATGACCAACCAGTACCGGAGTTGACGAGATCCCGTGCACAACCGCAACATTCCGAGACGATGGCCGGCAGCCCGCAAAGCATGCCCTCGTTTACAGTGAGTCCCCAGGGTTCCGACGTGCTGGGCAGCAGAAGGACGTCGGCTGAATGGTAAACCTCAGGGAGTTCACTGTGTTTGCGTGAACCGGCAAACTCAACCATGTCGTTCAGGCCGAGACTTTCTGCCTTCAGGCGCAGGGAGACCTCAAGGGGGCCATAGCCCACAAAGCGAAGCAGTAGCCCGTGTCTTGCCTCAAAGGGGAGCCGCTGGACCGCTTCCAAGACGAACTCGAGGTTCTTTTCGGGAGCCAAACGACCGACGAACAGTATGACCTTCCGTGAATCATCACGAGGCCCAACTTGTTCGACGGGCCTGAACAATTTTACGTCAGCAACAGCACGTTTCGACCAAATCTTCCTGGAATCAAACCCCAGTTCGACCAGGTACTCAGCGTTGGTAGTTCCGTACACCTGAGCCGCAGCGAACCCCCTAAGGAACGTCGCCTTCACCAGTTCCTTCCAGAACACGCGGGGGCGATCAAACTGGTTTGATTCGGCCCACAGGATGCTCGGGCGGCGGTGGAACATGCACCAGAGTCTGGCAGTCCACGCCCCGACGCCAGCCCACCCGGAAATGATCACGGCGCTAGGTTGAATCTCATTCAAAGAACGCCACACGTAACTCGCAGTGTGCCAGTGGGGAATGGCTTCGTAGCCGCCCTGAAACCCGATGCGTGACCGGTATGGCGCACAGCGTAGATCCGGAGCTTCGATCCGATCTTTGCTGCCCGAAGCGAGAAAGAGAACTTCGAAATCTAGTCCCTTACGCACCAACTCCGAAAACAGAAGATGCTTGTAAGAGATCGGGATATTATGAATGATAGCAACGCGAGGTGTGCGAGCCATAATCACTGAACCTCCTAGCCGTTGTAGTTCTGTCACCGTCGCCCGGGTCTGTTATCAGCTAGAACCGTACACCGCGCTTTAGTCCTCATGTCACTTTCTAATCCTTGCCGCTCTTTACCGCGAGAGACGCCAAACACCTGACCACAAGCTCTAATCTGTTTACCTAGCGCCTTTAAGAGCGCCGTTCCGTGATGGTGACGGCACTCCAATGTTCGGCAGACGAGTGGCCTTGTCAACGACCTGCGACATGCCACCTACACTGCCACTCCCGACGGTTCATACGTACGCAACAAAGAGGCTACACAGGAGAGATCAAGAGGTCCGCGCCGGCGGAGGCGACGCATTAAACGATAGACAGGACTACGTACCGGACGTCTGATCGCACGCATGGACACTATTGTGGAAATTGCGCTAGCTAGGCCCGCAACCGCAGATTTCAGGTGCCGAGTCTTGCACGCGTGGCGAAGACACTTCACGGCGCTCGCGGTAGCATGGGGCACGAGCGCCCACAACGGAACGTTGCACCACGCATACAAAAGATGGCCGCGAGCGCTGTGGAAGACAACCGAATCCTCGTTTCGGTTTGACGATTCGTAATGCGCGATAGGTGCAGCACTACCACAGCGTGTAAAATAGCCGTTGTTCAGGAGACGTGTGCAGAAATCATATTCCTCGCACTGCCGCCAGAGCACGGTATTGAAACCGCCCAGCGCCAAAAACAGATCGCGGCGAACGGCGCTGGCGCATCCAGTGAACTCCGAAATCGCGAATATACGATCGCGACGAGGCGGGCTGGAGTAGACCGTCGGCGATCTGGTCACGTTTATGTGCGGCATCGCCACCGCGCCGACCTGCGACTGCGCGAAGTCCTTCAGGGTGTCACGTACGGTGTTCGGGGACTGAAATACACAATCGTCATCAATAGTGATGACAACCGATCCCGTTGCCAACTGCATGGCGTGATTCCTCGCAGCGATGATGCCGAGTGCATTATTAGATCGTTCTAATCGTACGGATGGAAACTCCCTGCGAACCAATTCGCCCGTTCCGTCACTCGATCCATCATCGAACACAAGGATTTCACTGAGATCTCTCTGGACGAGGGCCGACTCGATCGCCTGTTTCAGCTCATCCTTGCGATCCTTGGTAGTGATTAGAACCGTTGCCGTAAAGCTCATGCCTACCCAACCTCGCGCAGCCATTCCTTCAGAAACCACTCGGCATACCTGCGGCGGGTCCAATCGAACGTCAGTTTTCTGACCGCAAACCGGGCAGCCGAGTATGCCCGCGGAGCGATGCAGGAACCGAGTAGATATTTCCACCGGTACGTCCTTCGCAGGCGGTCAGCCTCGGCACTGCTGAGGCCCATGGCAGCACAGACCCGTCGGCGCGAGTCCGCGCGGTGTGCGGCTACCTCAGATTTTGGCAGTCGTCCCGACAGTTGCCCGTCTCGGATTCGGAACGCTCCAAGCGGTCGTGGAATCCACATGTGAGGCCGCCCTGCCCAAAGACGTAGAAAGAAGTCCTCGTCACAAGTCAATCGTTTTTCGTCATCCAGAGGTAAGGCAGCGGGTGTGATCGAGTGGCGCCAGTAAGCACAATCCGATTGGAAACGACCAAAAAACAACAGTGAGGTCCAGAAGTCGACAAAACGGGAGTAGGCGCCCGCGTATACACCGTGTGCATCGAAGGCTAGGCCGTCGCTGAAGACGAGATCGAGATTCGGATTCGATGAAAACGCCGATGCGACCTGGTGTAGGGCGTTTGGTAGGAGGATATCATCGGAAGCATGCCAGTGAGCGATGTCTCCGGCCGCGATGCGAAGCCCTTTCGTCACTGCGTCAGCCTGCCCGCGGTCCGGCTCAGAGATAAACCGCGTAATCAGGCGCGAGTACCGATCTACTATCTTTCCCGTCGCGTCGGTACTGCAATTATCGACAACCACTACCTCGAGCTTCGGATAGTCCTGCTTAGCGATGCTGCCCAAACAGTGCGATAAGAACGGCGCGGAGTTGAATGTTGGGATGACGATCGAGATCAAGGGGAGCATGTGTTAATTCGCTGGTAGCGCGTCAGTCCAGTGGGAGCGTGTAACCAATATATAGAGGCCAGATGATTACTTGAGGAACTCAAAGGCTGACGGACTGTGCGGTGGGGTGGTTTCTACCTTGTACTCGCGCTATGACACAGCTTCTCGGCCGAGATACCGTAAAGGGCGAAGGACCGAAGCAGTTAGCCCTAAAGGCGCGGTGCGCCGGCATCAGATCCGCCGGCGATACGGTACCACGGATGCGCACCCCGAGAGCAGCTTCAAACAGTGCCCAGTTCCAATAGGCAACGGGAGCTTGGGCGGTATGCACGTGCAACAGGAAAAAGTGCCCGTAAGTTAGGCAGACGCCGGTGATTAGCCCAACCCTAGCGACTAGAAACGTCGTTCGGGCGGCCTCGGTGGCTCGCTGGGCGAGGCCAAAACGCCGTGCCAGTACAGCTAGGAAGAACAGATATGTTATTACAGTGGCGACGCCGCCTTCCTGTAGCTGCCACACCCACTCTGAGTCTACGTATCCGACCTCACGCGGTTCGTCTGTAAGGTCTTGGCTAAGTCGCCCTCGGCCAGCACCTAGCACCTGGACCCCGACGGGCCTGCTGAACCAGTGGTCAATCAAGTACCACATTCTGTCATCACGACTCGCAACTTGGTCGGCTACACTCGCTGACTCCAAGATGCTTCCGAAGCGAAGATTGATCCACGTCTCGTACTGGGTGCTCGCTGACGTCCGTAGAAGGCAAAAGCCGCCTAATGCCAAGGCTACGACAGCGAGGAGCGATCGGACGGCGATCGAAGCGCTGCGCCTCTCTATGGCCAGGGCGCCTAGAGTTCCGAGTAGAGCGGCGACCAGACCGATGACGAAACCTTGGCGGCTGCCAACTAAGACAATAGCTATTAGAACTGCCAGCATACAAGTTGGAGCGACCACCCAACCATATGTGCGGCGAAATAGCAGCAGGGGCATCGCGCCAAGGATCGCTGCGCCCCAGGCCCCGACTGCCCCGCGATAAAGTCCCATGAAGCCTGCACTAGAGTCGAGAGCCAGATCGCCATAGAGTGAAGTTGTCGTAGGAGCAGCCAGCCTCAAATCCAGGCCAGTACTGGTCTGCCAGATTCCGCAGCAACAGATTAGACTGAAGGCGATGCACTGGAGCGCTATCAGTTTGTCCAGTTCTTCGCCACGACTTCCGAAACCTATAGCAGCGCAGAAGAGCCCGAGGTAGGCGCAACCTCGACATAGGCCTATTACCTGAATCCGGCGTGAAAGTGGCCACTTTCAGGGTTGGAGGGGTTTCATCGTGCGGATCTT
>JAUYBU010000278.1 GCA_030693045.1 Bryobacterales bacterium
ATTCAACTCGGTGTGCGGCTTGGCGCGGAAGAGTCTCTCGACCGCCGCCCGGACCAGCGGGATGCGCGTCGAGCCGCCGACCAGCACGACTTCCTCGATCTGCTCGGGCTTAACTCCCGCGTCGGACATGCAGTTGCGGCAAGGCCCCAGGGTGCGATCGACAATCGGCCGGATCAGCTTTTCGAACAGCTCGCGGGTCAGCTCGCGCTGGTACGTCCGGCCGCGCCAGGCAAGCTCGATGGTAGCGGCGGGAACGAACGAGAGCCGCTCCTTGGCGTCGATCACTCCGCGCCGCAGCGTCTGTACGGCCTCGCCGTTGGAGGAGAGGTCCTCGCCCCACTCCGAGGCGATGTCCTCGAGCGCGATTCTCAGCAGAAGATTGTCGATGTCGTCGCCGCCCAGATGGGTGTCGCCGTTGGTGGCCAGCACTTCGAAGATGCCGTCGTGCAGCCGCAGGATCGAGATGTCGAAGGTGCCGCCGCCCAGGTCGTACACGGCGACGATGCCTTCCTTGCGTTTGTCCAGACCGTAGGCCAGCGCCGCCGCCGTCGGTTCGCTCACCAGGCGGAGCACCTCCAGGCCCGCGATGCGGCCGGCGTCCTTGGTGGCCTGCCGCTGCGCGTCGTTGAAATAGGCCGGGACGGTGATCACCGCCTGACTGACCGGTTCGCCCAGGTGCGCTTCGGCGTTCTTCTTGAGCTGGCGCAGAATGAGAGCCGAGATCTCGGGAGGGGTGAAGGTTCTCTCGCCGAGTACCAGCCGGATGACCGACTCGCTGCCTTCGGCGATGTGGAACGGGAACAGCTTCAACTCGTCCGAGACGTCGGCGACACCGCGTCCCATCAGGCGTTTGACCGAGTAGACCGTGCGGCCGGGCGCGGTGATGAGCGCGCGGCGCGCCGCGTTGCCGGCCAGGATCTCACCCGCCTGTGTCAGCGACACCACGCTCGGCACCAGGTTCTCTCCGTCCTCGCCCGGGATCACCTTCGGGCCGGTCAGATCCATGCAGGCGACCAGGCTGTTGGTGGTGCCCAGGTCAATGCCCACCACGCGCGAGTTGCGCGGCGCTCCGAAGTCTATCTGGAAAACCTGTTCCATAGAAAGTCTTAGCCACGGATGAACACGGATGAATTCATACCAGTTCCTTTTCTACCTCGCGCACCAGGTTTTGGACATACCGGCGGCGGTTGAGGATGGTTCGAATCTCGGTGAGCGCGGCGCGGTCCCCGGTTGCGTCGTGGCGCCGGTACAACTCTTCCAGCCGGCCGTCGATTTCCCCTTGCAGGTTCAGGAACTTCTTGCGCGCTTCTTCCAGTTGCGGCCGCACCGAGGCATCGCCCTCGCGCAATTCTTCCAGCGCCATGTTCAGATCGAAAACCTCTTCCAGCAGTTCCGGCGGCACGTCTTTGGATCGTTGCTCGCCGATCTGAAAGCCCAGTTCCTTCAGCACGTACTCGGCGCGCGCGACCGGGTCGCGCAGCACCCGATAGGCGTCGTTAAGAATCGCGGTGGCTTCCAGCGAGTACTGCCGCTCGGTGGGTGTGCGGCGGTGGTAGCGGTCCGGGTGCAGCAGCCGGCTCATCCGGTAGAAGCGCTGCTGGAGATCGTCCGGATCCAGGTGCAGCTTGCGTTCCAGTCCCAGGAACCGATAGTAGTCGGGAACCGGCCGCTGCAGAGTGTTGCAGAAGCGGCAGAACAGCGAGGCTTCCGGCGAGTGTCCACAATGCCAGCAATTTTCCGGTTGCATCAGGCAGAAAACGAAGTTCCGCAGCCGCAGCTCTTGGTCGCGTTGGGATTGTCGAAGGCGAATCCCGAGTACATGAGCGACTCCTTGTAGTCCAGCGTCATGCCGTCCAGGTAGATCATGCTCTTGGGATCGACGAAGACCTTGATTTCATCGAATTCGAACAGGTTGTCGTTGGGCCGCTGGAGGGTGTCGTACTTAAATTGGTAGCTGAGCCCGGAGCAGCCGCCGCCCAACACGCCCAGGCGCAAACCCCCGCCCGAAGCTCCTTCGCGCGCGAAGGCCTCGCGGATCTTGGCGACCGCTTTTGGCGTCACATGGATTTCCGGCACTTGCACTTCCCCTAAACCGTCTGCGCGACCGGCTGGCCGGCCACGGCGGTGTTCTTCTTCTGATAGTCGGCGATGGCCGCGCGGATGGCGTCCTCGGCCAGCACCGAGCAGTGAATCTTAACTGGCGGCAGGCTCAGCTCGTTCACAATGTCCGTGTTCTTGATGGTCAGGGCCTGGTCCAGGGTCTTGCCCTTCAGCCACTCGGTGGCCAGCGACGAACTGGCGATGGCGCTACCGCAACCGAAGGTTTTGAACCTGGCATCTTCGATGATACCCGTTCCCGGGTCCACCCTAAGCTGCAGCTTCATCACGTCGCCGCACTCGGGAGCGCCCACCATCCCGGTGCCCACGTTCGGATCGCGCTTGTCCAGTGCGCCGACGTTCCTGGGATTGTTGTAGTGATCCAGAACTTTGTCCGAGTATGCCATGGTTTCCGTATCCTCCCTTGGTTTGCGCTAGTGGGCCGACCACTCAACCTTAGCCAGATCCACGCCCTCTTTCGCCATTTCGTACAACGGAGACAGCTCGCGAAGCTTGTTCACCACCTCGATCACCTTATTCGCGGCGTAGTCCACTTCCTCTTCGGTGTTGAAGCGGCCCAGGCCGAAGCGGATCGACGAGTGCGCGATCTCGTCGGCGGCGCCCAGCGCCTTGAGCACATAGCTGGGTTCCAGCGTGGCCGAAGTGCACGCCGAACCGCTCGAAACGGCGATGTCGTTGATGCCCATCAACAGCGACTCGCCTTCGACGTAAGCGAAGCTGATGTTCAGGTTGCCCGGCAGCCGGCTGGCCATCGTGCCGTTGATGTGAACCTCGGCGAGTTCGGTTGTGAACCTGCCGGCCAGCTTGTCGCGCAGGCGCGTGAGGCGCGCCGCTTCCTGGCCCATTTCGCGGCCGGCGATCTCGCAGGCTTCGCCCAGGCCCGCGATACCGGCGACGTTTAGCGTACCGGAACGCATGCCGCGCTCGTGCCCGCCGCCGTCCATCTGCGCGGTCAGTTGCACGCGCGGATTCTTGCGCCGGACGTAGAGCGCGCCCACGCCCTTGGGTCCATACAGCTTGTGCGCCGTGATCGACATGATATCGACGTTGTCCTGGATCACGTTCACCGGGACCTTGCCGATGGCCTGCACCGCGTCGGAGTGAAACAGCACGCCGCGCTCGTGGCAGATCCGGCCGATTTCGGCGATGGGCTGGATGACGCCGATCTCGTTGTTGGCCCACATCACCGAAACCAGAATGGTTTTGTCCGTGATCGCCTCGCGCAGCATGTCCGGATCGATCAGGCCGGATTCGAGCACCGGCAGGTAGGTGACCCGGCAGCCGCGCTTTTCGAAATGCTTGCAGGTGTCCAGCACGGCCTTGTGCTCGGTGGCCACGGTGATGATGTGGTTGCCCTTTTCGGCGTACATCTCGGCCACGCCCTTGATGGCCAGGTTGTCGGACTCGGTGGCGCCGCTGGTGAAAATAATCTCTTTCGAGGTGGCGCCAATCAGATCGGCGATCTGCTTGCGCGCCTTCTCCACCGCCTCCTCGGCGCGCCAGCCGAAGCTGTGGTTGCGGCTGGCCGCGTTGCCGAAATGCTCGGTGAAATACGGCGTCATGGCCTGGAAGACGCGAGGGTCCATGGGGGTGGTCGCGTGATTGTCCATGTATATCGGCAATTTCATCGGATCTATGTCCTCACTCTCGGCTCGGGACGACCGCCAGCGCGGCGACGGGCTCCTCGGCCTCGTCCTGCGCCATGTCCGATATTGTGATGTTCTCCAGAAGATGCAGGATTCCGTGATGCACCCGGCGCAACGGTTCTCGCACCGTACAGGTGCCCGACTGCCCGCACTTCTTCTGCCCGGTGAAGCACGACATCAGGACGGTGGGTCCATCAATCGCCCGGATGACTTCCAGCGCGCTGACCTGGCGCGGGTCGCGCGCCAGCTTGTAGCCGCCGTTGGTCCCGTGCTCGGACCGCAGGAACCCGCCCCGCGCCAGCTTTTGCAGGATCTTCGACAACATCGGCAACGGCATCCCGTAGTGGTCGGCTATCTCTTTGGCGCTGGCGCCGGCCTGGCCCGAGCCAACCGCCAGATGCCGCAAAGCGATCAACCCGTAGTCGGCCCTCTTGGTCAGCTTGAGCATTTTCAATATCGGACTGTTTTAGTCCTATATTAACTATACCAAGGCGTACGTCCGCCGTCAAGCAAAAACAGGGGACGAAAACCGGGGACGGAGTACTCATTCCCCACTTAATTCGCTGACGCCGCCTTCGGGCCGAGAGGAAAATGGGGAATGAGTACTCCGTCCCCGGTTTTTTGTATGGTGGAGGGGTACATGGATGGACTGCGATTCGCCTGCCAGCCCGGTTGCACGGCTTGCTGCCGCCAGCCGGGCTGCGTCTATTTGACGGAGGAAGACCTGCGACGGGCGGCGGCGCATCTGGGTATGACCGCCGCGGGGTTTGAGAGTCGCTACGTCTATCGAACCCGGCACCTGTTGCGGTTGCGAAAACCGCCCCGGTTGCAGTGTCCGTTTCTGGAAGAGGAAGGTTGCCGCATTCATCCCGACAAGCCCACCCAGTGCCGGGTGTTTCCATTCTGGCCGGAGCTGGTCGAGAGGCGCGCCTGCTGGCGTGCCGCGGCGAAGTTCTGCCCCGGAATCGGGATCGGCCCGCCGATCGAGATCGGCAGCGCGCTGGAGGCGTCGGTCGAGATGCGGGTGGCGTATCCGACCACGTATGCGAAGCACGGAAAAGCTTAGAAAGAAGTTTATCTTGCGGAATCCAGGAACGCCAGGAATTCAGACGGGTTCCTGGTCAGGCCGGCAAAGGTCCCCAGTACCTTCTCGTCGGCATTTAGAACCGCGTAGTAGGGGATGGCGATGGTCGAGAACCTGGTTTCCTGCAACTTCTGGTTCTGCTCGGATGCCTGGTCGGCGCCGTCGGAATAAAGCTCTACCAGGACGAAGTCCCTGAGCCGCGCGGCGATCTCCGGGCGCGGGAACAGGTTGGCCTTCATCCAATGACAGTTGGTGCAGGCGTAACCGGTAAAGGCGACCAGCACCGGCTTGCCTTCGGCGCGGGCGCGCTCGAGCGCCTCGCGGAACTGGTTTTTCATCCAACTGGCGGATGGTTCAGATGAGGCGGCGCCTCTGCCTGGGGGAACGTAAGCGTCCAACTCGCCCAACCGCGCGCCGAACATGCCCGGAATGAGGCTCACCGCGAACACCAGCAGGAGCGCGCCGGCGAGCAGCCGCCCCACGCCGAGCGGGTCGCCGGGCGTCACGCCCTCCATCCGCAGGAATCCCAGAAGGTAGAGTCCGGCCAGTGAAAACAGAACCACCCACGCGGCCAGGAACCTCTCACGTGTCAACAAGTTCCACTGCATAACCTGATCCACATTGCTAAGATACTTGAGCATCGCCGCCAGGATCAGGAACCCGAGCATCACTTTCACGCGCGCCAGCCAGCCGCCGCTGCGGGGCATTCTCTGAAGGTAGGACGGGAAGATCGCCAGCAGGAAGAAGGGGGCTGCGAGGCCCGTGGCGAAGGCCGCCATCCCGGCCAGAGGCTGCCAGCCGCCGCCAGCGACCGAAGCGGCCAGCAGAGTTCCCACGAACGGCCCCACGCAGGCGAAGGAAGTCAGCGAAAAGGTCAGGCCCATCAAGAGCGTTCCGGCGAAGCCGCCGCGACCGGAGGCGCGGTCGAGCCTGGTCAGCAAGCCCGATGGCAAGGTGATCTCAAAGGCTCCCAACAGGCTCAGCGAGAACGCAAAGAACACGATTGCGATGAATGAGTTAACCCATGGATTTGAACCTAACAGTACAACTCCGAACGGCCCCAGCGCCGCCGTTGCCGCCAGGCCCAGGAGCGAGAACAGAACAATGATCCCGAGGCAAAAAACGGATGCCTGCGCAACGGCGCCGCGCCCTCCCCCGGGCCGGTTCAGGAAGAACGACATGGTGATCGGGATCATGGGGAAGACGCAGGGCGTGAAGACGGCGGCCAGCCCGAAGCCGACTGCGACCAACAGGAAGCGGAGGAGGCCCTGGTCGCCGGCGAGTTGGGGCCGCGGGCCGGCCTGGACGCCGGCAGGCATTGGCTGTGCGCCTGTCTGGCCGCCGGCCGGTTTGGCGGGTGTGGGGCTCGCCGCCTTTGGCAGCACCTCGGTGTAGCCGGCCGGAATCGCCGGCGCGGCGACCTTGGCCAAGGGGTCCACGGTGATGGTGGCGGCGGCCGTCCGTCGCACCGGCGGCAGGCACTGCTTGTCGTCGCAAAGCTGGTAGCGCACCTGCGCCGCGATGTCGAGCGTGCCGGCGGGCGCATCGGGCTTGAGGTGAATTCTCAGCAGAAAGACGGCATATCCTTCATAGGTTTCGGTTTGGACCCCGAAATTCGGGTCGAACTTCCGGATCGGAGCGGGCGCATAAATCTTCAGAGCCGGGCTGGGGGCGTCGCCGGCCAGCGTGATGGTGGTGGCGATGGGGGGGCGCGGCGTGGTGAGCGAGTACAAGTGCCAGCCCGGATCGAGCCGGACCTCCAGGCGGCCGAGGACTTCCGAGCCCGGCGCGGCGCGGGCCGGCTCGATCCCGAGCGACCACTGGGCGGGGTTCAGCTTCTGGCCGGCCGCCGCCACCGCCAGCAGCAGGAGCGCCAGCAGCGCGAGGGCGGGCCAGGTTCGCAACCGGGTCAATCCGCTTTTGCCGCCACGGGTGAGGAATGCGACCATTGGGCCAACTCCTGTTGGATGCGGCGGTTGATCTCACCGCCGGCGTATTCGGCCGCCACGCGGATGGCGTTCTTGATGGCGTTGGCGTTGGAGCGGCCGTGGCAGATGATGCACACCCCGTTTACGCCCAGCAGCGGCGCGCCGCCGTACTCGGAGTAGTCCACCCGCTTCTTGAAGTCGGCAAAGCCGGCGCGTGAAAGGATGTAGCCCACTTTGCGCGTGATGGTGGCTTCCAGCGACTCCTTGAGCATGTGCTTGATGACGTCCACCAGGCCTTCGCTGACTTTCAGCGCGACGTTGCCGATAAAGCCGTCGCAGACGATGACGTCGACGGCGCCGGTGTAGAGATCGCACCCCTCGACGTTGCCGACGAAGTTGAGCGGGAGGGATTTCAGCAGCGGCGTGGCCGCGCGCGTCAGATCGTTGCCTTTATGTTCCTCTTCGCCGATCGACAACAAGCCCACGCTGGGGTTGGCGGTATGGAAGATCACGCGCGAGTAGATCTCGCCCATGACCGCGAACTGCGCCAGCATCGCGGGCGAGCAATCGACATTGGCGCCCACATCCACCATCACCGCGGGCGTGCCCTTGAGGGTGGGAAACGCCGAGGCCAGGGCCGGCCGGTCCACGCCCCGGATCATGCCCTGGACCATTTTGGCCGTGGCCATGACCGCGCCCGTGTTGCCGGCCGACACAACTCCGTGCGCCAGCCCGTCCCGAACCAGCCGGCTGGCCACCCGGATGGAACTGTCGCGCTTGGAGCGCACCGCCTTGGCGGCGTGCTCGTCCATGCTGATCCGTTCGCTGGCATGCCGGATCTCGATGGCCAGCGAGCGGTGGCCGTCGTGCTGGGCCAATTCGCGGTGCAGCACGTCCTCTTTGCCGACCAGGATGACCCGGACATCGTAGTCGCGGGCGGCCCGGATCGCGCCTTCCACTTCGTTTTTCGGGGCGTGGTCGCCGCCCATGGCGTCAACGGCAATCGTCAACATGGCAGGGTGCCGGGCAAACTCGTGCGCCGGCGCTACTTCTCGGCGACTTCGATCACCTCGCGGCCTTTATACTTTCCGCAGTGCTGGCACACACGGTGGGGGAGCTTCGGCTCGTGGCAGTTCGGGCACTCGGCCATCCCGGGAGCGCGCAAGGAATCATGGGTGCGGCGCGCCGCGGTGCGGCGGGCCGAGTGGCGTCGTTTCGGATTGGGCATGGATCGTTTCCTTCAGTCTAACAGTAGTTTGCACCCGGCTTGCTTACAGGTTCTTCAGCGCGGCCCAGCGATCGTCGGCCGGCTCGACCGTGCAACCACAATCGGCCTCGTTCCGATCCTTGCCGCACACCGGGCAAATCCCTTTGCACTCCTCGCGGCAGACGCGCTGCATCGGCAGCGCCAGCAGAACCTGCTCGCGAAGAATATCGTTCAGTTCCAGCCCCTCGCCCGAGTAGTAGGCGATCTCGGTCTCGCCCGGTTCCAATTCCATCTCGTCGGACCGGATTCCGGTTCCCTCGGGCCGATAGAACAGGTCGAAGTCGGTATCGATCGGGAACCGGGCCGTCTCCAGGCAACGGTCGCACTCGGACTCCATCCGGACCGCCAGGTGTCCCTGCAAGCGGATCTCCTCGGTGGCGCCGAGCACTTCCGCCGTTCCCTTCACATCGAGCGGGCTCGCCTGCCGAAGCTGGCTGTCAATAAACTCAATCTCGCCCGGCGGATAGGCGGTCTCAAACCGCAGCTTCCGCAACTCCATTTCACGCTTGCTAAGGAACATGCACACCTCCGCCAGCGACGCCGGGGCGTAAAACTCTCATTATAGCGCGAACCGCGGACCCCGCTCCAAACCTCGGAACTCTACGCCGGCGAAGCCGGGTCCACCCGCCGTTGGAGTTCCGAGGTTACGTAGCCTGTGGTCATGATCGCGTCGCGCTCACCGAAGGTGATGAAAACGGGGGACACGCCTGCGGGGTGGTTGCAGCGGTGGTTTGCGTAAAGCTAGGCCTGCCCATTACCCGTAAATAAAGCTGGACATAGGGTACCCCGCTGGTGCATACTGGCCGCATGTATTCGCAAAGCCAGATCAAGCGGACGCTGTCGAAGCCTGATGCTCTTGCCTATGTTGTCGACTTGCTGGAT
>JAUYBU010000366.1 GCA_030693045.1 Bryobacterales bacterium
CCGAGCCGCGACCGTGAGGGAGCGGTTGCCTCAATTATGACGGATCGCGCTTCGGAATTGTTCCAACGGATATGTGTTGACGACGTCGGCGGCTTCCAGCCAGCCGCGCCGGGCCATGCTCACGCCGAAGCGCATGTTGGCGAGGTGCTTGGGGTGGTGCGAGTCGGTGGAGACGACGAACTTCGCGCCCAGCGCTTTGGCCTGCCGGATCAGCGGCGCGTCGAGATCCAGCCGCTCCGGGCTGGCGTTGATTTCAAACCACACGCCGCGCCGGGCGGCCGCGCGAGCGACCTGCTCGAAGTCGAACGGAAACGCGTCGCGGCGGAGCAATTCGCGGCCGGTGGGGTGGCCGACGGCGCACACGTGCGGATTCTCGATGGCGCGCAGCAGCCGGTCGGTCATCTCGGCCGGCTCCAGATTCATGTAGCTGTGGACGCTGGCGACGACGAAGTCGAGCTGGGCCAGTGCGTCGTCGGCCAGGTCCATCGATCCGTCGCGGCGGATGTCGCACTCCAGGCCCGAGAAGACATGGATACCCAGGCCGTCGCGGTTGGCCTGGCGCACACGGGCGGCGAAATCAACCGCGCGACGCTCGTCCAGGCCGTTGACCATGGTCAGCGCCTTCGAGTGGTCGGTGATGGCGATGTACTCATAGCCCAGTCCGCGGGCCGCTGCGGCCATTTCCTCGAGGGTCGCCCGGCCGTCGCTCTCGATTGTGTGCATGTGCAGGTCGCCGCGGATGTCGGCGAGTTGCACCAGCCCCGGCAGACGGTTTTCCGCCGCCGCCTCGATCTCCCCCTGGTTCTCGCGCAACTCGGGCGGAATCCAAGCCAGGCCGAGCGCGGCGTAAACCTGCTCTTCGGTCTCGGCGGGGCCGGGCGTCACTCCGAGATGCAAAGCGCGATGGCGCAGCGCGAGGTTGTGTTCCTGGCTGCCGGTGAAGCGCTGCAGCGCCGTGCCGAAGTCCGCGTTGGGCCATGCTCGGGCATCCACCGGCAGGCCCTCCAGGCCCAGCCGCGGATGCGCGACAAAGCCCTCCACCGCGGCTTCGGCGCCGGGTCCCGTCACCAGCAGATTGAGATTGCCGACGGTCTCCTTGCCGCGGCGGTAACTGCCCGCGACCGTGACCGACTCGACGCCGCCCATGGCGCCAAGTTGCGCCGTCAGTTCCTCCACCACTTCGGCGGCGAAGTTCAGCGTGAAACGGCCGGCCCCCTGGCGGTAATAGGCAATCGAGCGCAGGACCTTCTCTTCGAGCTTGGCGCCCATGCGCGGCAGCAGACGCAGTTTCCGCTCGCTGCAGATGCGCTCCAGATCGTCGACCGTCGAGACGCGGTAGTGCTCCCAGAGCAGGGCGATGCTCTTGGGCCCGAGGCCCTGGATCTTGAGCAGTTCGAGCGCCGTCGGCGGGTACTTTTCGAGCATCTGGTCGCGCCGTTCGAACGACCCGCGCGCCAGAATTTCCCGGAGCGCCGCCGCCAGGCCCTTGCCTATGCCAGGAATGTCGGTGACCTTGCGCGCCGGGTCGCGGACGATTTCGGCGACGCTTTCCGGATAGCCTTCGATGACCGTTGCGGCGTTGCGATAGGCGCGGATGGGGAAGGGATCCTCCGCGGCGATCTCCATCAGGTCGGCGGTCTCCGACAGCAGACGGGCGATGTTGCGGTTTTCCATGACCGGTGGCCTCTCTCTTGATTTTACCCGCGGCGGGGTCCCACACTGGAGATCATGCGGCAAATCGTTTTCGCACTCCTGGTTGCCGGCGGTCTTTGCGCCGCGGAACCGATTGTACTCAACCCCGACGGCGCCTGGTGCTGGTTCCAGGACGAACGCGCGCTGATGTACGACGGAAAGCTGACCTTCGGCTCGATCAGCCGCCAGGGCAACGTGCAGGCGACCACCTGGGACCTGCAGAAAGGCCGGGTCGGCATCTTCACTCTGCGCGAAAAGTTCCAGATCGACGACCACAACGTGCCGGGCTTCCTGCTTCGAAGCGACGGCCGCCTGATGGCCTTCTACACCTGGCACGGAGGGACCGCGGCCCTGCGCGAAATGTACGTGCGCGAAACCGTGCGTCCGAAAGACGCCAGCGCCTGGACGCCGGAGCGCAACTTCGATGCTCAATCGCCCGACCGCTTCAGCTACGCCAACCCGTTTCAGTTGTCCGCCGAAAAGGGCCGGATCTACCTCTTCTGGCGCAGCATCGACTACAATCCCACCTGGACCTCAAGCGACGACCTGGGCCAGACCTGGCGCAAGGCCGCCAACCACATCTACTACCAGAAGGGCGAACGGCCGTACGTGAAATACACTTCCAACGGCGTCGACACGATCCATTTCGCTTTCACCGACGGCCACCCCAACCGGCCGTTCAAGAACAGCCTGTGGCACGCTTACTACAAGAACGGCGGGCTCTACAAGAGCGATGGAACCTTCGTGCGAAAGCTTGAAGACGGCCCCATTCAGGTGGCGGAAGCCACGCGCGTCTATGACGGAGTCAACTCGCCCGTGGGCGAAGCCTGGGTCTGGGACATCCATCTGGACAAGGCCGGCCGCCCGGTGGTGGCGTATACTTCGCACCCCAGCCCCCTGGACCAGCGCTACCGCTACGCGCGCTGGAACGGAAAAGCGTGGGAGGACCAGCAGATCGCCTACGCCGGAAAGAACCTCTATAAAGGCGAGGAGTATTACGCCGGCGGCATCTCGCTGGACCCCGACGACCTGAACGTGGTCTACCTTTCTTCCGACGTCGACATCCAAACCGGCAAACCGAACCAAAGCGGCCACTGGGAGATCTACAAAGGAGTGACCCGCGATGGCGGCAAGAGCTGGCGATGGCAGCCCATCACGAAGGATTCCAAGGTCGACAACCTGCGTCCCATCGTGCCGGCGCATCATCCCGGCAAGACCTTCGTGCTGTGGTACCGCGGCCGGTACCAGACCTACACCAAGTTCGAGACCGAGGTGGTGGCCTACACGGACGCAGAAGCGCGGGCAGGTCCGTATTGACCGTCGCACACTTGTGTGCGATACTGCGAACGTGAAAGGCAGGGAGTTCCTCCGCAAGCTCGGGCGGTTGGCGCATCGGAGGGGTCTTCACTATGCCTATGAGCCGTCGGAGGGCAAGGGCAGCCATGGCCGCATTTACCTTGGAGGCGGGATCACGACGTTGAAGGATCCCAAGAAGGAGATCGGCAAGGGCCTGCTCCGCGCGATGTGCTCTGACCTGGGAATCCAGCCCCAGGACCTTTGAGGAGGCGCTTATGTTCACGTTCGGATACCCGGCCAGGTTCACGGCCGACGAAGACGGCCGGCTGGTCGTGAGGTTCCCGGACTTCCCGGAGGCTGTCACGGACGGGAAGGACTTCGCGGAGGCGATGGCCGAAGCGGCCGACTGCCTGGGAAGCGTGATCGCAATCCGTATGTCCCGCAAGGAGGAGATCCCGCCGCCGTCGCCCGCCAAGCGCGGCCAGCGGCTGGTCTCGGTCCCACTCTGGATTGCGCCAAAACTTGCCCTGTACTCGGCAACTCGGCAGCAGCGAATCACCAACAGCGAGCTTGCCCGGCGGCTGGGATGCCGGGAGACGGTGGTGCGCCGTATGTTGGACCCCTCTCACGCGACACGGCCCGAGAGGATCGAGACCGCGCTCGAATTGGTGGGCAAATGTTTGGTCATCGCCGTCGAGGACGCGGCGCAAGCGTCCCCGCATCGGGGATCGCACCGAACTGAAGTGACTGTCAGCGGTCCGGCGCAACCTCGACGACAAAGCTCTGCGCCGCTCCGCCCGGGGACAACTTCTTCGATCCGTCGGTGACCGGGAAGTCGGTCGAGGTGGTGAAGCCGGAGACAAAGAGCCTTCCCTGCGGATTCCGAGGGATGGCGATCAGCGTTCCGAACTGATGTCGATCACGATTCCGAAGTGATGCCGATCAGTGTTCCGAACTGAAGCCGATCAGTTTTACGGTTGTAGTTCGGAACGCTGATCGGCATCGGATTGGAAC
>JAUYBU010000437.1 GCA_030693045.1 Bryobacterales bacterium
TCTCGGACGCCTGTCAATGGTTATTCGTTTCAGCAATTTTCGGGTGCGTTTCTACTATATTGGAATGGTCATGCGCACTGCGGCTCTTCTGACCCTTTTCTGGGCGGCGATCGCGCTGCCCGCCCTGGCGAAAGCGCCTGCCCCACGGACACCCGCCGACGGCTAGCCCCACGTCTGGATTCCGCCGGGAAGGTTCCGCATGGGCTGCTCGCCCGGCGACAACGAGTGTGACGACGACGAGAAGCCCGCCCACACGGTGGCCGTTTCCAGGGCCGCTGGGCCGGAGGACGATTGCCGACCGAGGGCGAATGGGAATACGCAGCCCGCAGGGGAACGGCGCTCAAGGGCCGCCGGGTGGCGAGGGCAGAGTGGTTCCGGGATGTTCCTGGCCCTACGATGCGTGGTTCACGCGCGCTTCGTATCGCAGTGCGGGCGCTCCGGGATCCCCGAACTTCGACCTGGGTCTTCGCTGCGTGCGGGAAGTCATCCCTTGATTCTTTCTTCGGGCGCGTTTCCACTATATTGAAATGGTCATGCGCACTGCGGCTTTTCTCACCCTTCTCTGGGCGGCGATCGCGCTGCCCGCCCTTGCCGAAATCCGAAACAATCCCGGCGGCAAGGAACTGCCGCACGACAAGTACATCCGGGTGGTGAGCGAGACCGACTCGCCGGTCCAGCAGATCTACATCAAGACTAAGGACGGGCTGTACGTGGCCGCGGCGCTGCGCAAGCCCAAGGGCAACGGTCCGTTTCCCGTGCTGATCCACTTCCACGGCGCGCCCGGCGGCCGGGGGATGGAACAACTGACCGGCTGGTCGCGCGGCTCGACCGGCGGACCGGTCTGGGAGCGGTTTCTCAAAGACGGCTACGTGGTCGTGGTTTCCGACTATCGCGCCGCGCCGCGGCGGGGCATGGGCGCGCCCATGCTCGCCGACGAAATCACTTATGTGGACGACGGGCTCGCGGTGGTCGACTACGTCCGGGCGCTGCCCTACGTGGACAAGTCGAGAATCACGGTCTATGGAGTGAGCCTGGGCGGCAACCTGGTGGCGCACCTGATCGCACGCACCACCCTCCACGCGGCGGTTCTCGGCGCGCCCGCGGTGATGGGCTTCCTGGGCGTCCGCACGACGCCGGGCCTGGCGGCCAACGCGCCCGCCGAGGAGCGGCGCTGGAAAAACGCGACCATCGACGAGGAGCTGGCGCGCACGAACATCCAATCCATTCAAACGCCGGTGCTGATTCTGGTCGGAACCGCCGACGGCCTGATTCACGTGGACCGCATGCTGCACGACCGGATGGCGCAGGCCGGCAAGAGCGTGCGTATGGAAATCTACGAGAACGGCTACCACGACTTCTGTATCGGGCCGCAGGGGCACGCCGGGCGCAAGGAACCGCTGCTGGATGCCACGCTCGACGCGCTGGAAAAGACGCTGGCCTTCGCGCGGGATGCCAAGTAGCTATTTCGTAGCCTGTCCCCGAAATAGGGTGGCGGGCGGCTATGGGAGCGGCGTTGCGCGCTGGATCAGGTGCAGGATGTTGCCCTCCGGGTCGGTGAAGAAGACCACCTTGTTGCCCTTGGCATCCACCGGCTCGCTGAGGAACTTGACGCCGGCGGCCCGGATGCGCGCCAGGTCGGCGTCGAAGTCGTCCACGGCAAGAGCGAGGTGGCGCAGGCCGGGCTGCTTCATGGCCAGCTCGACGCGGTCGCCCTCGGCCGCGATGATCTCGATCATCGAGCCGTTGGGCGCCTTGACGAAAGTGGCTCCCGCCGACTGGTAGACGATCGCAAAGCCGAAGACCTCCACGTACCACTGGGCCAGCTTCTTGTGGTCGGGCGAAGCGATGCCGGTATGTTCAAAAGCGGTAAACATATCTGGATTATATGACCTTTTGCGGTTTGCTTTCTGGTCGGATTGCCGCGGGTTTGCCTCGCTTCCCGCGCGAGTGGGTTACCTTGGCGGTGCCGGCGAGCGCGGGGAAATACTCCTCGGGCGTGCGCAGCATCGAGAGGACTAACCAGATCAGGCACGGCCACACTTGCAGGACCAGGCGAGTTACCGAGGAGCCCAGGTGCCAGGTCAGGTCCGCCGCGGTTACTAGAAACAGGCCGTATTCCGATGCGAAAGTAACTGCGATCGGAACCCATAGCCACAGGCGGCTGCGTCGATCCGCCGGCGGCAGCGGACCGAAGGCCCAAGTAAGAAGAACGATCAGCAGGACCGGATGAGCCCACCACGGACCCAGTTGCAGGAAGGCATTGCCGATGCCGGCGAGACTTTGCCACCAACGCGCCGGGTCGGCGAGCTTTGTGAAGGCCTCGCCAGCGGTGCTCGGGAACATGGCCTCCCGGCCTTGGGCCATGACTTTCAGGGCGGCGGTGGCCAGAAGACCAGGGGCCGAGCCCAAGAGCATCCAGAGCCATCCGCGTATGCGGAACCGCCAGGCGGCCAGGGCCAGCGCCGCCGCCGCGAACGGGATGCCTTCGTTCTTGATCCAGGGGGCGAAGCCGATGGCGAGCCCCGCGGCGATCAGCAACCGGCCGGGCGCGGAGTCGGATTCCGCGGCGGCAGCGTCCACGAGGACGGTTGCCGCCAGGAGCGCGAGCCCGAGCAGTAAGTCCGCGTACCGAGCCGCCGATTGCGATGCGAATAACTCGGTGGCAACCAGTAGCAGGCCGCCCAGCAGGCCCAGGCCGAGTGACCGGCGCGCGGCCAGGCTGCCAATCAACAGAGCCATCACCGCGAACGCAATCACGCCGCTGGTGGCAGCCGGCGCCGAGGTGGTGAAATCTCCGGCCAGGGTCCACAACATTCCTATGAAGGACGACAGGAACAGTGGATAGCCTGGGTGAGAGGCGCCCAGCATGAATCCGCCGACCTCCGCCGAGATGGCTCGCCGCCACACCGCCGTGCCGCCGGCCATGAAGCGCGCCCGGAGATTCCAGATGGCGGTCGCGTCCCAATCGCCGTTGGGATTGGCGGCGGATGCGGCCGAGAAGTCGAGAACTACGAAGATGGATGCTGCCGCCAGGCCGAGCAGCAGGCTCCAGGTCCACGGGAAACCGGAGCGGGCGGCGCCGACGGCCGGTTGGAAGCGGCGCGTGGACCACCACAACGCGCCCGATCCGGCGGCCAACAGCGAAAGTCCCGCCAGGATGGCGATCGGACTTGCCAGCCCGGCGATGTTCAGGGCGAAGAACAGGACCGACGCGAGGCCGGGGCCGAATAGCGCCGCCAGGCCGGCCTCGCCGGCGGCTGCCGCCACCGGATGCGCACGGCGGAAAAGGGGCGTTGTCCCGGCCCGCGCCAAAAACCATCCGGCCGCCAGCGCCAGAATGAATGCGGGAACCCAGGTCATCGCGAAGACCTTCGGCGGTACAGCACAACGCCAGTGCCGAGGTCCGCGACCACTTCATAGTTGTGCGCCGCGCCCGCGGCGGCGAAATCGACGGGGCGGGAGAAATTACCGGTAGCCCATTCCGGGGCGGCCCCTTTGCCTGCGATCGACAACTGGCGCGGAGCGAGCGCGTATTGCGCCGACATGAAGGCGGCGGAGTAGTCCGCGCTCGACGGGTCGAGGTCCGTGAGGTAGCCGATTTGCGCGGTGGCGGGAATACGCGCGATCAGCGGGGCGAAGCGCAACTCGGCGCGCGACACGCCGAAGGTATCGGGAAACTGTTTGGCGTTGGTTGCCGATACATGATACCCGTTCAAGGCGGCGAAAAACGTAAGAAGCGGCACCGCGAAGCATACTGCCGTGACGAGGAGCTTCCGGCCTCCCGACGGATCTTCCCCCATCTGATTTGAGCTAACCAGCAGAGCCTTCACGAGTTACGCGTGTTTTTGCCTTTGACTGTAGGCATGTAAAGCTTGTTTTATGTATCGTGTTCATTAATTGTG
>JAUYBU010000442.1 GCA_030693045.1 Bryobacterales bacterium
TCCGGAACTTCACCTTCGGGTTGTTCTTCCCCAACACCCGCGTGATGGCGGCCGTCAGCGTCGTCTTCCCGTGGTCGATGTGCCCAATGGTCCCGACGTTTACGTGCGGCTTGCTGCGATCGAATTTTTCCTTGGCCATGAATGCACCTTACTGCAGCCTTGTTCTCCGCGGCGAAACCACACGGGAAATCAAGGCAGGCAAATCGTCAAACCTCGGTTTCTCTGGAGCCGATGACCAGGCTTGAACTGGTGACCTCGTCCTTACCAAGGACGCGCTCTACCAACTGAGCTACATCGGCCCTCAAACTTGCTGGTGGACGGGGGAGGATTCGAACCTCCGTAGCCCGCAAGGGGCGGCAGATTTACAGTCTGCTGCCATTAACCGCTCGGCCACCCGTCCAAAAATCTTCGTGCGTAACCTGTCCCCTGATCCTGCCGGAGGAACGGAACAGACTGGAGCTGGCGGAGGGAATTGAACCCCCGACCCTCTGATTACAAATCAGATGCTCTACCAGCTGAGCTACGCCAGCGTGGCAAACTTTTCAAGTATAGCAAAAAAACCGGCGTCAAAAAACCCTGGAGCGGGAGACGGGAATCGAACCCGCAACCAACAGCTTGGAAGGCTGTGACTCTACCATTGAGTTACTCCCGCCCGTCCGGCGGCGCATGGACACAACTCCACCGGCCGCTCGTGGTCTACTTTCATTCTACGGAACCGCGCCCCAGCCGGTCAACCTCGGCCAGCCGGGGGGTGCACGACACAAAAGTGATAAATTCGAGAAGATGCTGGCCAAGCGCAGAAATCTGAGCGTAGGGGTACGTTACCTAACCGCTCCCTTACGGTCGCGGATCGGATTCGCCATTCCGAGCCGCGACCGTAAGGGAGCGGTGTCAGGGTGATTCTCAAGAAAGTTCATGAGGTACTTCATCACTTTTGCGTGCTACGGCGAGCACCTGCACGGCGATGAATCAGGTTCCGTAGACCGGCGCCACAATCTGCCTGGAAGCCGATTGTTGGAAGCCGATCCACAACGCGCCTCAGGGGAACGTCAAAGGATGAATCAAGCGCCGTATTCGCTCGACCGAGACGGCCGGGCGGCCGTGCTGGAGGCCACACAGGAGGTCTGTCTACAGCGCGGTTGGAATCTGTTGGCCGCGCATGTGCGGACTAATCATGTGCATGTAGTCGTGGAGGCCGAGGTTCGACCCGAGAAAGTCATGAACGATTTCAAGTCGTACGCCAGCCGGGGCTTGAACCGCCTGGGGCGCGATGGATCAGGTCGAAAGCGCTGGGCGCGCCATGGAAGCACGCGATGGTTATGGAAGGATAAGGATGTGCAGGAAGCGCTCCGGTATGTCGTCGAGGAGCAGGGCGAACCCATGGCAGTCTTCGTTGTGGACGTGGTCTGACTCCAAGCATCCGCTCCCTGACGGTCGCGGCTCTGTAAGTGGCTGCAACCGAAGCTGAGCCGCGACTGTAAGGGAGCGGCCGCGCGTCCGGCTCACTTCTTCAGCCGCCCGGGAAACAGCAGTTCCATGGTTTCCGGGCGGTCCAGATCGGCCTTGACGATGCTGCGCGCCGGCAGTTCCAACCGCCGCGCCGGCGTGCGCCCGGCGAGTTTTTCGGCCAGCGACTTAACGGCTTCGTAGCCGATCCGATACGGGTCCTGCACCAGCATCACGTCGATGGTCCCGTCGCGCAGCGCCTCGACGTGCAACTCGCTCGAATCGAAAGTCACCAGCTTCACCCGGCCCGACAACCGCCGGCCGCGGATCGCCTGAATGGCGCCGATCGAAGCCGCTTCGCTGGAGGCGAAAATGCCGCCCAGGTCCGGGTGCGCGGTCAGGATGTTCTCGGCCGCCGCCCTCGACCGCGCCGAATCGGCCATCCCGTATTGGCGCGCCGCGATGGCCACCGTCGGGAACTCCCGGGGCATAGTTTCGTCGAAGCCGCGCTCGCGCAGTCCGGTCGATGTGCCGCCGGGCTTCTGCATCACCATCCCCACCTTGCCCCGGCCGCCGATCAGGCCGGCCAGCGTGCGCGCCGCCGTGCACCCGGCGTTGTGGTTGTCGGTGGCGACGAAGCTGACGTAGCCCTCCAGGTTCACCGCCGAGTCGAACACGGTCACCGGAATGCCCGCCGCGATGGCCCGCTCGATGGGCGCCACCAGCGCCCGTTCATCGGTCGCCGAGATGGCGATCGCGTCCACGCCCCGCGCCACCATCGCGTCCACGATCTGAATCTGCCGCGCATGGTCGGTCTCGTCGTTGGGCCCGTTCCACAGCATTTCGACGCGTTGGTCGAGGGCCGCCTGTTGGGCGCCCGCGTGTACCGCGACGAAGAACAGGTGTGAGGTCGCCTTGGGGATAACTCCGATCAACTTCTGGCGCGAGCGGCGGCAGGCGCCCGCTAGTGCAAGCACGCCCCCCGCCACCACCGATCGCCGCGTCCGCACCGTCAATCCCGCCCCACCGCCGCCGCCTGCCCCGGCGTGATCACCGCCCGCATCCCCGCCGAGATCACTTCCTGCGCCCGCAGGCCGTCCCGGTGCGTAACAGAAAACGGCTGGTTGGCCGCAACCGACCCCACGAACGCCGCCACTTCCGCTTTGTAGGCCGGCCCGAACCGGTCGATGAACTCGGCCAGCGACCGCTGGTAGTCGCGCATGGCAAACGTCCGGAACGCCAGCGGTTCCTTACTCCCGCGCCGCCCGTACGCCTCCACCGTGATATCGAACAGCTTCTGGTCGAACCGCCCCATGTGGATCTGCCCCTGTTCGCCGAACAGGATGGTCTCGACGCGGTAGCCGGAAACGTGGTTGCGGCTCACCTGCAACTGCGCCGCCAGTTCGCCCTCGAACCACAGATACATCAGCGCGTCGTCGAAATCTTCCTCGCAGGTGGTCAGCCGGTGGCTGTAGATCCGCGACCCGATGGTCAGCGCCGCCCGCGGCACGCGCCCGGTCAGCCACAGAATCTCGTCCACGTTGTGAATCGACATGTCGGGCAGGATTCCGCCGCTCTTGAAGCCGTCCGGCGCCGGACTGGAATCCTCGAGCGAGGAATAAATCTTGAAGACGCGTCCGATCAGTCCGCTATCCATCAGTTCCTTCGCGTAGGCCAGCGGAGCGTCGAACCGCTTCTGGAACGCCAGCATCAGGGCCTGGGGATGGTCGCGGTCGAGTTCGGCGCAAAACTCCCGGTCGCCCTCGAGCGTGCCCGTGAGCGGCTTCTCGAGCAGCACGCGCTGGCCGCCCGCGATCAACTGCCGGGCGTGTTCGCGGTGCTTATCCGTGGGCGTGGCGATTACGCTCGCCTGCGCCGCCCCGGACGCCAGCAGATCCTGGATCGACGAAAAGACGGGGACGTCCGCCCCGAGGTCTTCGGCCGCCCGGCGCGCCCGCCCGATGTCGGCGTCCACGATCGCCGCCAGCCGGCAACTTCCGGTCTCCTTTGCCAACTCGTGAACATGCAGGGCGTGGATCATGCCCATGCGGCCAACCCCGACCACGGCGACTCTCAACGGTTCAGTCATAAGCGCTCCGAACAGCCAGTGTACCCCACCGAAACCGGGACCGGAGTACTCCGGCCCCGGTCTACCGGTCTACAATATGGGAATGCCAGACGCAACCAGACGCGATTTCCTCAAGAGCGCCGCCGCCGGCGCACCCGCGCTGCTCGCCCAGCGCAACCCCAACGACCGCATCAACCTGGCGGTCATCGGCTTCCACGGCCGTGGCCGGGCCCACATCAACGGCTTCTCCAAGGTTCCCAACGTGCGCATCGCCGCCCTTTGCGACGTCGACGAGCGCCTGTTCCCGGACGCCGTCAAGCTGGTCGAGAAACTGGGCGGCAACCGGCCCGCGACCGAGGTCGACGTCCGCCGTCTGCTCGAACGCAAGGACATCGACGCCGTCTCCATCGCCACGCCCGACTACTGGCACGCGCTGATGACCATCTGGGCCTGCCAGGCGGGCAAGGACGTGTATGTCGAAAAACCGGTCTCGTTCACTTTCGTCGAAGGCCGGCGCATGGTGGAGGCCTCGCGCAAGTACCAGCGCATCGTCCAGGCCGGCCTGAACATGCGCTGCGAAGCCGAGACCCGCGCCGGCGTCCGCATGCTCCACGAAGGCAAAATGGGAAAGGTCTACCGCGCCAAGATCGACATTACCAAACCGCGCGCCAGCATCGGCCGGGTGAAGGAATCGTCCATTCCGCAGGGCGTGCACTGGGATCTCTACCTCGGCCCCAGCCCCTTCCGCCCTTTCACCGTCAACCGCTTCCATTACGGCTGGCACTTCTTCTGGGACACCTCGACCACCGATGTCGGCAACACCGGCGTGCACCATGTCGACCTGGCCCGCTGGGGCATGAACAAGCAGGAGCATCCCATCAAGATCCACTCCACCGGCGGCTACTACGTCTGGGACTCCGATCAAGAGACGCCGAATTTCCAAACCGGCAGCCTCGAGTACGCCGACGGCACGATCATGGATTTCGAAACCACCAACCTGTATGCTCCGCCGGCCGAAAGCTGGAACATCTTCTACACCTCCGAGGGCTACGTCGAGGCCGGCGACAAATGGAAGGTCATGCGCGGCAACTTCGCGCCGCGTTCGGGCGCGTCGGAGATCGCCCCGTCCGGCATCAACGAACGCGTCAACAACGCCAGTTTCCCGCGCGCCAGCTACACCCCCGGCCCGGCGCCGGAAACCGAGCGCGAAAAAACGGTCGGCCATTTCGAGAATTTCATCCAGTCGGTGCGCTCGCGCAAGATCGAAGACCAGTATTGCGACATCCTGGATGGCCACATGTCGACGGCGCTTGCCCACCTGGCCAACATTTCCTATAAGCTGGGCCGCAAACTCACTTTCGACCCGAAGACGGAAACATTTCCTGGCGACGCCGAAGCCACCAGGTTACTGACGCGGGTCTACCGCGAGCCGTACACGCTGCCGGACAAGGTCTGAGCGCTGCCGGAACTCGACGCCGTGCAGGTAGGCGGTCAGGTCCGCCATCTCCGAATCGCGGAAGTGGGGCCAGGCGAATCTTCGCTCTTGCATGCGACTCCACATGCCAGGTCCGTGCTTCCACACGGCGGCCATCATGTCGAACGAGGTCATTTTTCCGGAAACGGCGGCCAGGTTCGGGGCTCCGCTGGAGAGATTCTCATGGCAGGTTGCGCAGCGTTTCCTGGCGAACACCGTCTTGCCGCGTTCCATGTCGCCCCGTTCCTCCAGGAACTGGGCCGACGAGAGATAGGCGATCAGATCGCGCATCTCCTGGTAGCTGACCGGCGGTGTTGAACCTGTCAGCTTGGGGACGTGGTTCCACAGGACAGCGGCCAGGTCGGTGGCGCCGTAGCGCGTGCTGCGCGACTCCAGAGCCTTCGGGTCCACGTGGCACCCCGTGCAACCCTTCGTCTCGAGCAGCGTAGTGCCGCTTTCCGCCGAGCCCGGCGAAAACGCGCGCGGGCCGGTGGGCTGTCCCTGAAAGCTCTGCAGGTAGCTCAGCAGGTCGGTCAGTTGCCGGGACGCTATGCGCGGAAAGACGAAGCCGGACCGTGGGTGATTCCACATTTCTCGCGTGAGTGCGACGGAATCGGGAAGCGGCGCCCAACCCGACACGGGCGTGATACCGGAACCCAGCGCGGTGTCCAGCCCGTGACACTCGGCGCACCTCTTGGACTGGAAAACCTCCTCGCCCTGCCGGGGCTGGCCGGGCTTTTCGAAGGAGTGCGCCGCAAAGAAGAATGCAAACAAGTCGGCCGCCTGTTGTTCGCTCAACTCGGGCCGCGCCACGCCGTGGCGCTTCATGGCAGCCCACATCCGGGGAGCGTGGTTCCACATCGCCGAGGCCAGTTGAGCGGGGGTGAATCCTCGCGCGACCAGGCGGGCCAGGTCCGGCCCCACGCTTGCTCCGGGGCCGCTAAAGCTGTGGCAGGCCACGCAGTTCTGGCTCCGAAACAACTCCCTGCCGTGATCCGGGTCGCCCGGCAGCAGACGCCTGGTCGCCGGAATTCCCGTTCCCGCGACCACCAGCAGCACCGCCAGAAGTTTCATGGCAAAAGAAAGAGCGGGCCGCCCGGAGTGCGTCCTCCGGATGGCCCGCTCGAAATTGTCCGCTGCCACGGAGAATTACCGCTTTGCCTGCAGCGTGATGGTCTGCCGCGCCGATGCCGTCCGGCTTAACTCACGTTCGGTGCGCGATTTTTGAAACCCGACGCCCGAACTCAAACCTTGGGTCCAGACCTCCGCCAGGAAGTACTGGTTGCCATACTTGTTGAACGTCAGCCGCGATTCCGCCTGGCTGTTCCCGCCGCCGATGCCATAGCCCATCGCAAAGGCGCTCTCTTTGGCGTCGGTCGCAACGAGCTGCGCCACGCCTGAAAGGTCCGACCTGAGAACAATGCTGTATTCACCGGCGGGCATAACCTTGCTGCCGGCGGTGAATTCAAACGGAATGTCAGCTTTGAGCTTGCGCGTCTGCGCCGCCAGCGGGACTGCCAGCAGGACCAGCACCGTCAAAACACTCAATGTCCCAGCGATTCTCTTTGTCATGTTTCCCTCCTCAGGGTAAGTC
>JAUYBU010000508.1 GCA_030693045.1 Bryobacterales bacterium
GGAGGGCGGACGCCACACGCCGTTCTTCAATGGTTACCGGCCGCAGTTTTACTTCCGGACGACGGACGTGACGGGCGTGGTGAAGATGCCCGAGGGCACCGAGATGGTGATGCCCGGCGACAACGTGAACCTGGAAATCGATCTGATCACGCCGGTGGCGATGGACTTAGGGTTGCGGTTTGCGATCCGCGAAGGCGGCCGCACGGTCGGCGCCGGAACGGTAACCGAGATTATCGCGTAGGGTTCAGGCGGAAGGGCCCGCGCTGAGTGGGCCGGCTCCGCCCGAACTGGTGAAACGATGCTGAGAGAACGCATTCGAATTCGTCTGAAAGCCTACGATCACCGGGTTCTGGACCAATCGACGACCGAAATCGTCGAGACGGCGAAGAGAACCGGAGCGCAGATTGCCGGTCCGATCCCGTTGCCGACGGTGAAGAACCGGTACACGGTGAACCGCTCGCCGCACGTGGACAAGAAGTCGCGCGAGCAGTTCGAGATCCGGACCCACAAGCGGCTGCTCGACATTCTCGAGCCGACCCAGGACACCGTCGACGCGCTGATGAAGCTGGATCTGCCGGCCGGCGTGGATGTGGAGATCAAGGCATTCGGAAAGAAGTAAGCCGCGGATTGACACGGATAAGGCAAAGCGCCGGATCCGTGTCCATGCGTGGCCAATCAGGTGATTTATGAGCCCAGGAATCCTTGGCAAGAAGATCGGGATGACGCAGGTGTTCCGGCCGGATGGGCGGGTGGTGCCGGTGACGCTGGTGAAGGCGGGGCCTTGCGTGGTGATACAGCGCAAGACGCCGACCACCGACGGCTACGACGCCGTGCAGCTCGGCCTGATGGAATACGTCAAGCCGTCGCGCCTCACCAAGCCCGAAACCGCGCATCTGAAGAAGGCGGGAGTGGAAGGCGTGCGATTTCTGCGCGAGTTCCGCCTCGGCCCCGGAGAGGGCGACCTGAAGATGGGCGACCGCGTTCTGGTCGGCCAATTCAAGCCCAACGATAAGGTGGACGTGATCGGCGTCAGCAAGGGCCGGGGTTTCGCCGGCGTGGTCAAGCGCCATCACTTCCGCGGCGGCGACGCGACGCACGGCTCGATGCACCACCGGGCGCCGGGCTCGATCGGCGGTTCCAGCTACCCCTCGCGCGTTTTCCCGGGCATGCGGGCGGCCGGGCACATGGGCACGGATCGCGTGACGGTGCGCAACCTGGAAGTGATCGAAGTGGACGCCGACGACAACGTGCTGATGGTGAAAGGGGCCATTCCGGGGCCCAATGGCGGCTACGTCATCGTGCGCCGCTCCAAGAGGTGATGCCCATGCCGAATGTTGATGTCGTGGATCTGAACAATCAGAAAGTGGGCGAGTTGGCGCTCGAGGATTCGGTCTTCGCGGCCGAGGTGAACGACGCGCTGCTGTACGAGGCGGTTCGCCACTCCCAGGCCGGCGCGCGCAGCGGCACGGCCAAGACCAAGGTTCGCCGCGAGGTTTCCGGCTCCGGCAAGAAGCTGTGGAAGCAGAAGGGCACGGGCCGGGCGCGGATCGGCTCGATCCGGTCGCCGATCTGGCGGCATGGCGGCACGGTGCACGGGCCGCAGCCGCGCGACTACAGCTACAGTCTGCCGCGCAAGATGCTGCTGGGCGCCCTGCGCTCGGCCCTGACCGCCAAGTTGCGCGACGGCGAGCTGAAGGTGGTTCGGGAGTTCGACCTGGCCGACCACAAGTCCCGTTCGATGGCCGCCGCGCTGGAACGCCTGGAGATTACCGGCAAGGTGCTGGTGGTCGAGAACCAGGAAAACCGCAACCTGGAGCTGGGGACGCGGAATCTCGAGGGCGTGACGCTGGTCCCCAGCCACGCGGTCACGGTCTACGGCCTGCTCCAGAACAAACGGGTGCTGCTGTCGGAGGCGGCCGCCAGGAAGCTGTCGGAGGCGCTCAAGCTATGAACATCCACGACGTAATCCGAAGACCGATCGTCACCGAGAAAGGCGTCGAGAAGAAGGACAACCAGCGGACCCTGTGCTTCGAGGTGGCCGTGGACGCCAACAAGACCGAGATCCGGCACGCCGTCGCGGCGCTGTTCAAAGTGAAAGTGGACGGCGTGCGCACGGTGAACGTCGAGGGCAAACTGCGGCGCCGCGGGCGTTTTAGCGGCTACCGCCCGGACTGGAAGAAGGCGTACGTGCGGTTGAAGGCCGGCGCGAAGATGCCCGAATATGCCGAGCTGTAAAGGATGATCTGACATGGCGATCAAGACCTATCAACCCTACACGCCCTCGCGCCGCACGATGAGTATCGAGTCGCGCAAGGACCTGAGCAAAGAGAGACCGGAGAAATCGCTGGTGGCGGGCAAGAAGCGCACCGGCGGCCGCAACAGCTCGGGCCACGTGACTTCGCGTTTCATCGGCGGCGGCCACAAGAAGAAGTACCGCCAGGTGGACTTCAAACGCGACAAGGCGGGCATCCCGGCGCGGGTGGCGTCGATCGAATACGATCCGAACCGCTCGGCGCGCATCGCGCTGCTGAACTACGTCGACGGCGAAAAGCGCTACATCCTGGCCCCGGTGGGCCTGATGGTGGGCCGCACCGTGGTTTCCGGCCCCGAAGCCGACATCCTGGTCGGCAACGCGCTGCCGCTCAAGAACATTCCCCCCGGCACCTTCGTTCACAATGTCGAACTCAAGCCGGGCAAGGGCGGGCAGATGGTGCGCTCGGCCGGTTCTCAGGCTCAGTTGGTTTCCCGGGAAGCCGGTTTCGCGCTGTTGAAGCTGCCGTCGGGCGAAGTCCGCAAAGTGCCGGTGGAATGCATGGCGACGGTGGGCCAGGTGGGTAACCTGGAACACGAGACCGTCTCCTCGGGCAAGGCGGGGCGCACCCGGTGGTTAGGCAAGACGCCGCACAACCGAGGCGTTTCGATGAACCCGGTCGACCATCCGCACGGCGGCGGCGAGGGAAAGACTTCGGGCGGCCGGCACCCGGTTACGCCGTGGGGTCAGCCGACCCGCGGTTACAAGACGCGCAACAACAAACGGACGGAAAAGTGGATCGTTACGCACAAGAGCAAGAAACGGTAGCGGCGCGCGGAAGCCGCCCGACGAGAGGACAGCATGGGTCGTTCGCTCAGTAAAGGACCGTTTGTCGATGACCATCTGATGGTGAAGGTGGCGGCGATGAACGTGAAGAACGAGAGAAAGGTCTTCCGGACCTGGTCGCGCCGTTCGACGATCCTGCCGGTGTTTATCGGCCACACGATCGCGGTGCACAACGGCAGGAAGTTCATTCCGGTTTACATCACCGAGAACATGGTGGGTCACAAACTGGGTGAATTTTCGCCGACCCGGATGTTCCGGGGTCACGCCGCCAAGTCGGACAAATCGTCCAAGCCGGCGTAGGGAGGAATCCGGGCGGTGAAAGCCGCCTGGGGATGGAATTGCCATGAATGCAAGAGCGGAAGCCAGATACATGCGAATCTCGCCGCAGAAGGCCCGGCTGGTCATCGACCTGATCCGGGGGCTGAAAGCCGGCGACGCGCTGAACATCTTGAGCTCGACCAATAAGCGCTCGGCGCCGATCATCGAGAAGGTGCTGCGCTCGGCGATTTCCAATGCCGAGGCCAAGTCCAAGGACGTCGACGTGGACAACCTGGTGGTGAGCGAGGCTTACGTCAACGAAGGGCCGCGCGCCAAGCGCATCCGCCCGGCGCCGATGGGCCGCGCCTTTCGCTACCAGCGGCGGATGGCGCACATCGTGGTGAAGGTTGCGGAAAAAGGCGGAGACAAGTAAGCGATGGGACAGAAAGTTCATCCGTACGGGTTCCGGTTGGGCGTCACCAAGACCTGGCGCTCGCGCTGGTTCGCCAAGCAGGATTACGCGAAACTCCTGCACGAGGATCTCGACCTGAAGGAGTTGCTGCGCGAGCGGCTGAAGGCCGCCGGCATCAGCTCGATCGAGGTGGACCGGCCCGGCAACAAGCTGCGCATCACCATCCGCACCTCCCGGCCGGGCATCATCATCGGCCGCAAGGGCGCCGAAATCGAGAAGCTGAAGCAGGACCTGGCGAAGAAGACCAAGCGCGACGTTTTCATCGACATCCAGGAAGTGCACAAGCCCGAGCTGGACGCCCAACTGGTGTCCGAGTCGATCGCCTTGCAGCTCGAGAAGCGGGTGGCCTTCCGGCGCGCCATGCGAAAGGCGGTCGACAGCGCCCTGCGCTTCGGCTGCAAGGGAATCAAAGTGCGCGTTTCGGGCCGTTTGAACGGCGCCGAGATCGCGCGAAGCGAGTGGTATTTGCAGGGCCAGTTGCCGCTGCACACCCTGCGCGCCGACATCGATTACGGCTTCGCGCAGGCCTACACCACCTACGGCGTGATCGGCGTCAAGTGCTGGACCTACAAGGGTGAAATTCTCGAAAGCGGCCCGCGCCGCTATTCGAGCGAACCCGAGCCGCGCCGTCAGCCGCCGCGCGATCGCCGGGACCGGGACCGCGACGGGGGCCGCGACCGCGACCGCCGTCCGACGCCGCCCCCGGTGCCGGTGGCCGGAGCGCCGGCGTCGAGTGGGCCGGCCGCCGAGCAGGCTTCCCCCGTCCAGACGCCCCCGGGCGAGATGGCGCAGCCGGCCCGGTCGGCCACGCCCATCGTGCCTCCGCTCACGCCGCCCCCGGTGCCGGCCTGGAAATTGGGGATTAAGCCGGTGGAAGCCAAGCCCGTGGAAGCCAAGCCCGTGGAAGCCGAGCCTGTGGAAGCCGAGCCCGTGGAAGCCGAGCCTGTGGAAGCCAAACCCGCGGAAACCGCACCACCGGATCCGACGCCCGAAGCGGGTGAGCCCGCCCCGGACGGGCCCAAGGCCGAATAGCCCGGAGGGAGACAAAACGCCATGTTGATGCCCAAGAAAGTCAAGCACAGAAAGCAGCAGCGAGGCCGTATGACCGGGAAGGCCTGGCGAGGCTCGACGCTCTCGTTTGGCGACTTCGGCCTCAAGGCGATGCGCTGCGGCTGGGTGACCGACCGGCAGATCGAGGCCGCCCGCGTGGCCATGACCCGGTTCATTAAGCGCAGCGGAAAAGTCTGGATCCGCCTGTTCCCCGACAAGCCCATCACCAAGAAGCCGGCCGAAACGCGCATGGGGAAAGGCAAGGGCGCCCCCGAACAATGGGTGGCGGTGATCCGTCCGGGCAAGATCCTGTTCGAAATGGAAGGCGTGGAGCGGAAGATCGCCGAGGAGGCGATGATGCTGGCCGCCGACAAGCTGCCCCTTCCGACCAAGTTCGTGTGTCGGGACGAGGGTGCGTGAGGAAGCAAGTATGAAAGCGGAAAAACTTCGTGAGCTGGACGACCGGGAGTTGACGCGCCAGGTCCAGGAGATCCGGGAGCAGGTCTTCCGGCTGCGTTTCCAGATGTCCATGGGCCAGGCCGACGGGCTAAAGAAGCGCCAGGGACTGCGCAAGGACCAGGCCCGCATTCTGACCATTCTGCGCGAGCGCGAGCTGAAGGCCGCGCCCGGACAAGGGAGCTGAGCGATGGCCGGCGAGAAGACAAAGGGAAACAAGAACGAGAAGGTCGGCCAGGTGGTCTCGGCCAAGATGCAGAAGACCATCGTCGTCGAAGTGACGCGCCGGGTTCCGCATCCGCTCTACAAGCGAATCGTGACCAAGCGCAAGCGGTTCTACGTGCACGACGAGAACCGGACCGCCAAAGTCGGCGACGTGGTGCGAATCGTCGAGTGCCGTCCGCTCAGCCGCCTGAAGCGGTGGGAACTGGGCGAGGTGGTCCGCCGCGCCGTCCAGGTGGGCGTCGAGCCTTCGGCGCTGGATCTGCCGGTAACGGAGAAGGCGTAGGGACGGGAGGAAATTGTCATGATCGGAATGCGAACCATCCTCGATGTTGCCGACAATTCGGGCGCCCGCAGACTCTCTTGCATTCTGCCGCGCGGCGGCGACAAGGGTTTGCGCGCCGGCCTGGGCGACATCGTTACGGCCGCGGTGAAGGAAGCCGCGCCCGATTCGGCGATCAAGAAGGGTAAGGTAGTGCGCTGCGTCATCGTCCGGATGCGGAAAGAGACGCGGCGTCGCGACGGTACCTATATCCGCTTCGACTCCAACGCCGCCGTGCTCATCAGCGACGTCGGCGAGCCGGTGGGAACGCGCGTGTTCGGCCCGGTCGCCCGCGAGCTGCGGGAAAAGAAATTCATGAAGATCGTTTCGCTCGCGCCGGAGGTGATCTAGGTGGCCCGGACGGCGAAGGTGAGCCGGCGCAAGGCGCCCGGCGGCGTGAAGGTTCGCGAGCGCGTGGACCTGAAGAAGAACGATACGGTGAAGGTCCTGGCCGGCCGCGATAAGGGCAAGACCGGGCGCGTGCTCAGCGTGGACCGCGAAAAGAGCAAGGTGCTGGTGGAGCACGTGGCGATGGTTAAGCGCCACACCCGGCCCAACCCGTCCAAGCAGATCAAGGGCGGCGTCGCCGAGCGCGAATCGCCCATCGCGGCTTCCAACGTCCTGATCGTTTGCCCCGGCTGCCACAAGGCGGTGCGGGTGGCGCACAAGGTGGAAACGGTGGGCGACAAGGCCCGCCGGACGCGCGTGTGCCGCAAGTGCGGCGCGTCGCTGGACAAGAAGGCTTAATGAGGCCCGGCGCCGCATCGGGCCGCCCGGTGGCGGCTCGAAGGCGGACCGGAAAAGGGAAATGAAGGCCAGACTTAGAGAGAAATACACGAAGAACGTGGTTCCGGAGTTGGTCAAGGAGTTCGGCTACAGGAACCTGATGGCCGTGCCGAAGCTGCATAAGATTTCGCTGAACATCGGTCTCGGCGAGGCGACGCAGAACCCCAAGCTTCTGGATCCCGCGGTCGCCGAACTGGGACAGATCGCAGGCCAGCGCCCGGTCATCACCAAGGCCCGCATGTCGATTGCGGCCTTCAAGCTGCGCGCCGGCATGTCGGTGGGCTGCACGGTCACGCTGCGCGGCGAGCGGATGTACGAGTTTTTCGACCGGCTGGTGAACGTGGCTCTGCCGCGCGTGCGCGACTTCCGCGGCGTGTCGGCGAAGTCCTTCGACGGCCGCGGCAACTACACGCTGGGCATGAAGGATCATCTGATTTTTCCGGAGATCGACTACAGCAAGGTCGACAAGGTCAAGGGCATGAATATCTGCATCACCACGACGGCCAAGACCGACGCCGAGGGGCTGGCGCTGCTCAAGCAAATGGGCATGCCCTTCCGGCAGCAGTAGCCGGGGGACGAGTGGCCGGGAATGCAGAGGCAGGAACAGGAGTAGAAAGGGACTCGAGATGGCAACCACAGCCAAGATCGCCAAGGATGTGAAACTGGCCCAGGCAAAGGCCGCGAAAACGCCCAAGCTGCGATGCCGCCAGCGCAACCGCTGCAAGCGGTGCGGACGCCCGCGCGGCTACATGAGGAAATTCGCCCTGTGCCGCATCTGTTTCCGGAAGCTGGCGCTGGCCGGTGAAGTTCCCGGCGTCATTAAGGCGAGCTGGTGAGTCCGCGGGAGGGTAGAGGATGACATCGGATCCGATTGCCGACATGCTGACGAGAGTGCGCAACGCGCTCCAGGGCCGCCACGCCAAGGTGGACGTGCCCGCCTCGCGGCTGAAGATGGACATTGCCCGAATTCTGAAGGATGAGGGCTACATTCTCAACTACAAGCTGGTTGAGGACGGCGCGCGGAAATCCATCCGCATTTACCTGAAGTACACTCCGGGCAATCTGCCCGTGATCTCGCACATCGAGCGCGTGTCGCGCCCGGGTTGCCGGGTTTACGTCGGCAACAAGGAAGTGCCGCGCGTGCTCGGCGGCATGGGCGTCAACATTTTGACGACGCCGCGGGGCGTGATGAGCGGATCCAGCGCGCGCAAGGAAGGCGTGGGCGGAGAGGTGCTCTGCCAGATCTGGTAGCACGGGCGCCAGCGGCCGAGTTTTCGAGGGTTCAACCATGTCAAGAGTTGGAAAAAAGCCGATTCCGTTGCCCCAGGGCGTCACGGTCCAGGCCGGCGAGCAGTTGCTGGTGGAAGGGCCCAAGGGCAAGCTGACGGTGCCGATTCCCAACGGCGTTCGCGTGCGCCAGAACGGCGGCGTGCTCGAGCTGACGCGCGACGGCGATCAGTACGCCGCGCTGCACGGCCTGACCAGGGCGCTGGCGGCCAATGCCGTCCAGGGCGTCTCCGGGGGCTTCACCCGGGAGCTGGATATCGTCGGCATCGGTTACCGCGCCGACCTCAAGGGCCGCATCATTACCTTTACGCTGGGCTACTCGCACGCGATCGAATTGCTGTTGCCGGAAGGCATCGATTGCAGGATCGACAAGCAGACCCACATGGTCCTGACCGGCTACGACCGGCAGGCGCTGGGCCAGGTGGCGTCCAACATCCGCGCGCTACGGCCGCCCGAGCCGTACAAGAACAAGGGCATCCGCTACACGGGCGAGAAACTGCGCAAGAAGGTCGGCAAGACCGGCGCGGGAGGGAAGACGGCATGATCAAGAAGGTCTCCAAGAACGATGTCCGCCTGCGCATTCACAAGCGCATCCGGCGGAGGGTTAAGGGCACGCCGTCGCAGCCGCGCCTGGCCGTGTTCCGAAGCCTCAAGCACATCTACGCCCAGGTGGTCGACGACCGCGCGGGCCGGACTCTGGCGGCGGCCTCGTCGGTGGAGAAGAATTCCCCCGTCGCCGCCGGCGGCAGCGTGGCCGGCGCAAAGCAGGTCGGCAAGCTGGTGGCCGAGCGCGCCGTCGAGAAGGGCATCAAGAAGGTGGTCTTCGACCGCGGCGGCCGCCTGTACCATGGCCGCGTGAAGGCCCTGGCGGAAGCGGCGCGGGAAGCCGGACTGGAGTTCTGACGAATGGCAGCCACACCTAAGAAACGGCTGGACGCCTCGGCGTTCAACATCAAGGAACAGGTGGTCTCGATCAATCGCGTGACCAAGGTGGTCAAAGGCGGTAAGAACCTGAGCTTCTCGGCGCTGGTGGTGGTGGGCGATCCGGGAGCCAAGGTGGTCGGTTTCGGCACCGGCAAGGCCAAGGAAGTTCCCTCGGCCATCAAGAAGGGAATCGAGGCGGCCAAGAAAAACCTGCGCAGGGTCAATGTGGTGGGGACGACCATCGCGCATGTGGTGCTGGGCCGTTTCGGCAGCGGGCTGGTGCTGCTGAAGCCGGCGCCGGAAGGCACGGGCGTGATCGCGGGCAAGCCGGTGCGCGCGGTCATCGAATCGGCGGGCATCCCCAACGTGCTGACCAAGTCCATCGGTTCGCACAACCCGCATAACGTGGTGAAGGCTACCGTGGCCGCACTCGAACAGCTTCGCGACCGCGCGGCGGTGGCCGAGATGCGCGGCGTGCCGATCGAGAAGGTCCATTAGGGCGGGGTTGGATATGGCGGGAGCAATGATCAAGATCAAACTGGTGCGCAGCCCGATCTGCACTCCGGAAAAGCACAAGCGGATTGTGCGGGCGCTGGGGTTGCGGAAGATGAACCAGGTTGTCGAGCGGCCGGACACGCCGGGGTTCCGCGGAATGGTGAAAAAGATTCCGCACCTGCTGGCGGTGGTCGAGTGAGGAGCGGATCGGTATGAATCTCAGCGGACTGAAACCCCCCAAGGGTCAGAAGCACGCCAAGCGGCGCGTGGGCCGGGGCATGGGCAGCCGCGGCAAGACCTCGGGCCGCGGCCACAAGGGCGCCAAGGCCGTCAGCGGCTACAGCATGATGCGCGGATTCGAAGGCGGCCAGATGCCGCTGCACCGCCGCCTGCCCAAGCGCGGCTTCACGAACATTTTTCGCGAGGAGTTCGCCATCGTCAACGTCGGCCGCCTGGATAAGCTCGAAGGCGACGTCTTCGACGTGGCGCGGCTGATGGAATTGGGAGTGTTCAAGAAGCTCGGCGCGGGTCTGAAGATCCTGGGCGCGGGCGAGCTGGACCGGGCCATCCGGGTCCAGGCCCACAAGTTTTCCGAGTCGGCGATGGAGAAGATCAAGGCCGCCGGAGGCAGCGCCGAAGTGGTCGGCGCCTAGGCGCCGGGCGCGCGGGGGAAGGTCTAGCGGATTATGAAGTTCTTCGAAGCCGTTGCCAACGTATACCGGGTCCCGGACCTGCGCCGGCGGGTGCTGTTCACCCTGGGGCTGCTGGCGGTCTATCGTCTGGGCGGACACATTCCGACGCCGGGTATCGATGCGCACCGGCTCGAACAGGCCTTCGCGCAGAACGCCGGCACGCTGTTCGGCTTCATCGACCTGTTCTCGGGCGGCATGTTCCGGCGTCTGACGGTTTTCGCGCTGGGCATCATGCCCTACATCACCTCGTCCATCATCCTGCAATTGCTGACCGTGGTCGTGCCCACTCTCGAGAAGTTGCAGAAGGAAGGCGAGCTGGGACGGCGCAAAATCACCCAGTGGACCCGCTACCTGACCGTTGGCCTGGCCCTCATGCAGTCGTTCGGCATCGCCACCATGCTTCAGGCGTCGCAGGGCGGATTCGTTCTCAACCCGGGCTTCGCCTTCATCGCCATGACCATGCTGACGCTCACCACTGGCACGGCCTTCATCATGTGGCTGGGCGAGCAGATTACCGAGCGCGGCATCGGCAACGGCATGTCGCTGATCATCTTCGCCGGCATCGTGGTCGGCTTGCCGCAGGCCATGGGCAACATCTACGAAAACGTCTTCGTCACCCGGCAGTGGAACGCGCTCCAGACCGCCATCATCCTGCTGGTGATGATCGCCGTGGTGGGCTTCATCGTCCTGGTCGAGCGCGGCGAGCGGCGCATTCCGGTGCAGTACGCCAAGCGCGTGGTGGGCCGGCGCATGATGGGCGGCCAGTCCACGCACCTGCCGCTCAAGGTCAACGCCGGCGGCGTCATCCCGGTCATCTTCGCCAGTTCGTTGCTGGCCTTCCCGTCCACCTTGCTGCAGGTTCCGGCATTCCGGGACAACAAGTGGCTCAACGGCATGCTGCGCTCGATCGGCTACGCCGAACCGCTTTATGCCGTCCTGTTCGTGGCCGGCATCGTGTTTTTCTGCTTCTTCTACGTCTCGATCATTTTCAACCCCAACGAGGCGGCCGACAACATGCGCAAGTACGGCGGGTTCGTTCCGGGCATCCGTCCCGGCAAGAACACCGCCGAATACATGAACAAGATCCTGACCAAGATCACCGTTGTCGGCGGCCTGTACCTGTCGCTGTTGAGCCTGATTCCGCAGATCATGATTTCCGGCATCAAGCTGCAACACATTCCGCTGATGGGCAACTGGATCGATACTTATTTCCCGCGCTGGTTGCTGGACGGGTTGGGGGTCACCTTCTACTTCGGCGGCACGTCGCTGCTGATCGTCGTGGGCGTGGCCATGGACACGGTGAACCAGATCGAGGCGCAGTTGATTATGCGCCATTATGAGGGCTTCACGCCGCGCGCGGGACGGATCCGCGGCCGGCGGTCGTTTGGTTGATCGAAGATTTTGAGCCGCTCGCGGGACGAATCCGCGGCCGGCGGTGGTTCGAGTGGTCGAAGGTTTTGAGCCGCCCGCGGGACGGATGCGCGGCCGGCGCTGGTTTGGGTGATCGAAGGTTTTGAGCCGCACGCGGGACGAATCCGTGGCCGGCGGTGGTTCGGGTGGTCGAAGGTTTTGAGCCGCCCGCGGGACGGATGCGCGGCCGGCGCTGGTTCGGTTGATCGGTTTTCGAGGGTTTTTTGGCGATGTCGAATGCGACTTTGGGTAAGGCGGCGATCCTGATGTTCGGGCCCCCCGGCTCGGGCAAGGGGACCGTCTCGAAAGTTCTGATGGGCCGGTTGGGCCTGCCGCACGTTTCGACCGGCGACATCCTGCGCGAAAACGTGCAGGCTGGTACCGAATTGGGCCGGCAGGCGAAGGCGATCATGGATGCCGGCAAACTGGTGCCCGACGACCTGGTGAACCAGATCGTGGCCGAGCGGCTGAGCCGGCCCGATTGCGCCCGGGGTTGCATCCTGGACGGATACCCGCGCACCCTGGAACAGGGCCAGGTTTTGACCGGGCTGCTGGAGCGGCTGGGCCTGGAGCCGGTGGTGGTGTCCCTGGAGGTCGATTACAATATAATTGTTGCCCGTCTGACGGCGCGCCGGTCCTGCCCGAAGTGCGGCGCGGTGTACAACCTGGTTTCCAAGCCCCCCATGGCGGGCGGATTGTGCGAAGTGGATTCGACCCCGGTGATCACCCGCGACGACGACAGGGAAGACGTGATTCGCCAGCGGTTTGCCAGCTACGAGAAGCAGACCCAGCCGCTGGCGGACTATTTCACCGGCACGGTTAAGCGGTTCTATCGGGTGACGGTCGGCGAGGGGTCGCCCGAGGAGAACTCGGAACGGGTCTGCGGGATTCTGTTAAACGGATGATTGTACGAAAAAGCGCCGCCGAGTTGGAGAAGATGCGGCGCAGCGGGTTGCTGGTTTGGGAGATCCTGGGGAAGCTCGCTTCGATGATCGAAGCGGGCGTGACCACGCTGGATCTGGAGGTGGTGGCCGAGCGGATGATCCGCGACGCCGGCGCCAAGCCCGCGTTCAAAGGTTATTATTCGGCGGCCGTGGGGGCGCGGTTCGGATTCGTTCTTTGCACTTCGGTGAACGAGGAGATTGTCCACGGGATGCCGTCGGCTAAGCGCGCGTTGCGCAAGGGTGACATTATTTCGATCGACACGGGCGTCCAGTTGGACGGATACTTCGGCGATTCGGCGGTGACCATTCCGGTGGGTGAGATTTCGCCGGAAGCAAAGCGGCTGCTGGATGTGACGCGGGAGTCGCTGGAACTGGCGATCGATCAGGTTCGGCCCGGCAAGCGCCTGTTCGATGTTTGCGGGGCGGTGGAGCGGTGCGTGGTTTCAAACGGTTTTTCCGTGGTCCGGGAATTTGTCGGCCACGGTATCGGGACGCAGTTGCACGAGGAGCCGCAGGTTCCCAATTACGTGGACCGGCGCAACGAGAATCCCAGGCTCAAAGAGGGCATGGTGCTGGCGATCGAGCCGATGGTGAATGCCGGCAAGCCGGACTCCAGGGTGCTGGCCGACAAGTGGACGGCGGTGACCAGGGACGGCTCCTATTCGGCTCACTTCGAGCATTGCGTCGCGGTGACGCCGAATGGGCCGTGGGTGCTGACACGGCCGTGAACCAGGCGGCGGAAGAGAATGGCGGTCGGCCGGAGGTTGAGGCGAGGGTGGTCGAATTGCTGCCCCGGCTGAGTTACCGGGTGGAACTGGACAACGGCGCGCAGGCGCTGGTTCACCCGGCCGGCGAGGGAGCGCGGAATTTTGTCAGGATTCGGCCCGGCGATCGGGTGGCGGTGGAATTAAGCCCGCACGACCCGACGCGAGGGCGGCTGGTGAGATTGCTGAAAGGATGAGGCGGCCGGATGGTGAGGCATGCTTTAGCTTGGCCGGCGGCGGAGCGATATGAAGGTACGGGCTTCAGTGAAAAAGATTTGCGACAAGTGCAAGGTGATCAATCGCCACGGCGTGGTACGGGTGATTTGTGAGAACCCCAAGCACAAACAGCGGCAAGGGTAGAGTGCCGCTTGCCGACGCGCGCGGCTCGGTAGAAGTTTCCGAGCCGCGACCGTCAGGGAGCGGCCCAGCGTCTATTAAGGCGAAAGGTTAAGCGGGAGAACCTATGGCACGTATTGCGGGTGTGGACCTGCCCAACAAGAAGCGGGCCGAAGTCGGGCTGACCTACATTTTCGGGATCGGACGCACGCGGTCGAAGTCGATATTGCATCGCGCGGGCGTGAACGCCGATAAGAAGGTGTCGGAGTTGAGCGAAGAGGAAGTCAACAAGATCCGCCAGATCATCGAGGCCGAAGGCTCCGTCGAGGGCGACCTGCGTAAGGAAGCTTCGATGAACGTCAAGCGGCTGATGGAAATGGGCGCCTACCGGGGTCTGCGCCATCGCCGCGGCCTCCCCGTGAGGGGCCAGCGAACTCACACCAACGCGCGCACCCGGAAGGGCCCGCGGCGCGGAACCGTCGCCAACAAGAAGAAGTCGGCGTCGAAGACCTAGGATTAGAGACAGAGGCGAGCGGGAGCCGCACGTATGGCGAAAGCACCAGTCAAATCGACAAAGAAGAAGTCCTTCAAGAAGAAGGAGAAGAAGGTCGTCCCTCTGGGCGTTTGCCACATTCAGGCGACGTTCAACAACACCATCATCACGTTCACCGACCCGCTCGGCAACGTGCTGGCCTGGTCCAGCTCCGGCTCGCTGGGTTTCCGCGGATCGCGCAAGGGGACGCCCTTCGCCGCGCAGCAGGCGTCGCTGACCGCCGCCAATAAGGCCAAGGACTACGGGTTGCGCACGGTCGACGTCCGCGTCAGCGGGCCGGGCGCCGGGCGCGAGTCGGCGGTGCGCGCGCTGTCGACGGCGGGCATCGAGGTGAAGGCCATCCGCGACCGCACGCCGACTCCGCATAACGGATGCCGGCCCCCGAAGAAGCGCAGAGTTTGAGAAACTGGTGAACGGGGCGCTTGCGCCCGGTTCATCGTGGCAGTCGTCAAGCAGGATGAAAGCCGCCCGCCCGGGGGGCCGTAAATTGCACCTGAAGCGTGGTCGCGGGCTCCCCGGAGCCGCGGCCGGAAGCGCCCCCGGCCCGAAGAGGGCCGGCGGCCGTAAGGTAATGTTAGGAGGCAATTTGGCTCGATATATTGGTCCCGTCTGCCGCATGTGCCGGCGCGACGGCATGAAGCTTTTCCTCAAAGGGGAACGCTGCCACACCGAGAAGTGCGCCATCGAAAAGCGCAATTTCGCCCCCGGACAGCATGGCAAGGACCGCCGGCCCAAGATCGTCGGCTACGGTCTTCAGCTTCGCGAGAAGCAGAAGGCGCGCCGCTTCTATGGCTTGCTGGAAACGCAGTTCCGCAGCCAGTTCGAGAAAGCCAGCCGGGCCAAGGGCATCACCGGCGACGTCCTGCTGGGCCGGCTCGAGCGGCGCCTGGATAACGTGATCTACCGAATGGGCCTGGCCACCAGCCGCCCGCAGGCGCGCCAGGTGGTCCGCCACGGCCACATCCAGGTCAACGGCCGCAAGTGCAATATTCCTTCGGCGGTGGTCAAGATCAACGACATCGTGGAAGTGCGCGAGAAGAGCCGCAAGCATACCGGGATCCTCGCCGCGCGCGACGCCACGGCGCACGCGCCGACGCCGAACTGGCTGGAGGTCGATCGCGATGCCCTGCGCGCCCGGGTTCTTTCCGTGCCCAAGCGCGAGGAATTGGTGCAGATCCAGTTGAACGAGCAGCTCATCGTCGAGTTGTACTCGAAGTAGGAAGGAGCGAGCGATGTTCAAAGGTTTTCAGAAACCCAAGCGCCTGGTTGCCAATACAGAGACGCTCACCGACCGTTACGGGATGTTCACGGCCCAGCCGTTCGAGCGCGGATTCGGAACCACCATCGGCACCAGTCTGCGCCGCGTGCTGCTGAGTTCGATCGAGGGCGCGGCCATCACCGCGGTGCGCATCGAAGGCGTGGCCCACGAATTCAGCCCGATTCCGGGCGTCGTCGAGGATGCCACCGACATCATCCTGAACCTGAAACAGATCCCCTTCAAGATGAACGACGACGGGACCAGGACCGTGCGGCTGGATCTGGCACAGGCGGGCGAGGTCCTCAGCGGCCAGATCGAGTGCGACCCGTCGATCGAAGTGCTCGACCGCGGCATGCACGTCGCTACCGTCGGCGAGGGTGGCAAGCTGTCGATTGAAATGCGGCTGAAGATCGGCCGGGGCTATATGAGCGCCGACCGGAACTTCGACGAGGATCTTCCGCTCGGCTACATCCCCATCGATTCCGTGCACTCGCCCGTGCGCAAGGTCAACTACACCGTCGAGGCCGCTCGCCTGGGCCAGATGACCGACTACGACAAACTCACGATCGAAGTCTGGACCAATGGCGCCGTGGCTCCCCAGGACGCCATCGGACAGGCGGCCAAACTGCTCAAGGACCACATGTCCATCTTCGTCAATTTCGAAGAGGTCCTGGAGGCCCAGGAAGAGCCGGCCGAGCGGGTGGTGGGCCAGATGAGCGAAGTGCTGAACCGGTCCGTCGAGGAACTGGAGCTGAGCGTGCGCAGCTACAACTGCCTGAAGAACGCCAACATCCAGACCATCGGCGACCTGGTGCAGAAGACCGAAGGCGAGATGCTTCGCACCAAGAACTTCGGCCGCAAGTCGCTCAACGAGATTAAGGAGATCCTCTCCGGATTGGGCTTGAGCTTTGGCATGAAGTTCGATACCCAGGGCCGGCTGGTCATGCCTAGCGGAGTGCCCGCTTCGGTCTCCAGCGCCGAACCGGCCGAGGACCCCGAGGCCGAGGCCGATGCCGAAAGCGATCTCGAGGAGCTGGGCGAGTAGAGATATAACATGAGACATAAGAAAGCCGGATTCAAACTCAAGCGCGACCCGAGCGCCCGCAAGGCGCTGCTGCGCGGGCTGGTCACCAGCGTCATCGAGCAGGAACGCATTATTACCACCGTTCCCAAGGCCAAGGCGGCCAGGCCGCTGGTCGACAAGATGATTACGCTGGCCAAACGCGATACGCTGCACACCCGGCGCCAGGCGGCCTCCTTTCTCCAGACCCCGGCGTCCGTCAAGAAGTTGTTCGATAAGCTCGGCGCGCGGTTCGGCCAGCGTGAGGGCGGCTATACCCGCATCACGCGGCTGGGCTGGCGCAAGGGCGACGGCGCCGAGCAGGCCATGCTCGAATTGGTGGGGTCGGAACTCGTCAAACGTGCCGCCGAGCGCGCCAAACGGCGCGAGGATCGCTTGAAGGCGCTCAAGGAAGGTCGCGAAGAAGAGGGCGGAGAAGAGAAGTCTTAACTTTCTAGTTCAGCGTCACGAGGTTCGTAAAGGGCTGAGGCGGGTGCCTCAGCCCTTTTCTTTTCAAGGTATTATCAAGACGAACGAAAATATCTTCCTTGGCTAGCTAAACTTACTTGACAAGTATGCACTAATATTTTATAGTGGTTGTGTGGTTATGTATTCAGATGGAGGAAAACGCACCATGACCTTGATGAAGTATGACCCGTCCGATGTCCTCGGAGATTTCCCGACCGGGATCCGTCTGTTCCAGGACGCCGTTTCGCGCCTGTTGAGCGAGCCCGCCAGCGGCCACCCCTGGGCCCCCCCGGTGGATATCCTGGAGACCGAGAACGATCTGGTTCTCAAAGCCGACCTGCCCGATGTCGACCTCAAGGACATCGACATCCAGGTCGAAAACGGCACGCTGACGTTCCGCGGCGAGCGGAAGTTTGAAAAGCATACTTCGGCACTCGCGAGAAGTTACCCGGGTTTGCTCGCCAAAAGTGATCCACAACTTGCCCCAACTTGCCCCGGAAGCCGGGGATGATGGCGAGGTTCCCCATATCCGGCGGAAAGGGCCTTGCCCACGTGCAAATCTCGGC
>JAUYBU010000058.1 GCA_030693045.1 Bryobacterales bacterium
CTCAAACGGGGCTGGGGACACTCCGGGCTGATCTTACGGAAACCGTCGCCTAACCCCGGGGCACAGGCGAGTCCCCCAAACGGGGCTGGGGACACTCCGGGCTGATCTTACGGAAACCGTCGCCTAACCCCGGGGCACTAGCCCGGAGTGTCCCCGGGTCTCTGTTCTGTCCCCGGAATAGGCGCCGGTTAGGGGAATGCGAACCTCGGCTGGATGTCCACCGGGATGTCTTTCAGCCGGTCGAGCGCCTTCTGCATTTCGGCGCGGACGACGCCGTACTTGTCGAGCATCGCCTTGGCTTTGGCGTAGGAGCCTTCGGCTTCGATGGTCAGCAGTTCGCGCGTCAGGGCGCGCACGCCATCCTTGATCTTCCCCGGATTGACGGCGAACCGCCCCGTTTCCGCACTGGCGGTGAACGCGCCGGCGTCGGTGAGGTAGTTGAACTGAAGCGCCACTCCCTTGCCATGCGCCTCGTTGACGCCGAAGCGGACCGAGCGGAACGTGCTCGCCAGGAAGGTGGTGTACATCGCGCTTTCCATCTTCCGGTCGACGACGCCGCGGTCCACGAGATACTGCAGCGCGAACAGGCCAGCCGCGTCGGCCTTGGCTTCCTCGATGGCGGAATACAGCTCCTTCAGTTCCTTGCGCACGGTGGTGTCCCGCTCGCCGGCCCGGATGTTGTGCGGCCCCAGGCCGTGCACCAGTTCGTGGGCCAGGATGTGCGTGAAGAAGGCCTCGAAGGAAACCGCGCCCGCCTGGGAGGGGTCCAGCACGGATTTGGCGATGGGGATGAGAATCTTCTGGAACTTGGCCTCCTGCACGTTTTTGAGCATCACGCGCTTGGAGCCCATCTGCTTGATCACGCGCTCGTCGTTGGGCAGGTTGAAGGCGGCGGTCTGCACGCCGCGGCGTCCCTCGCCCGCGCCGTAAATCTCCTGGACCACGCGGATGGGCGCCGCCGCGCCCAGTTTCGGGTTTCGATAGCGCGGATCGATGGGGAGGCGGTTCTCGATCTCCTGGAGGTGCTTGCCGAAGCTGGAGAGTTTCGCGGTCTCGGCGTCGTCGCGCAGCGTAACGTAGGCCTCGAAGGCGGCTTTGGCGTTGAACAGTTCGTCTTCGTAGACTTCATACGGGCCGATGGTGATTTCCAGGGGCGCGTCCAATTCCATCCAGGCGACATCGCTGGCGTAGTAATCGTTCGACAGGAACGCCTCGGCCCTCAGCGTAAGAAACCGCTTGAGCGATTGGCTGGTGGTCAGCGCGGCGGCTTCCTTGAGCGATTGCGCCGCCGGTTCGAGGAACTCGCGGTACTCCTCACTGTAGGGAATGGCGCGCAGCTTGCCGTCGCCGCCGCGCCGGATCACGTGGAAGAATCCGCCGGCTTGAAGCGCTTCTTCTCCCTTCAAAGTCGCCACCCAGGCGGTGTATTCTTCCTTGCTCATGTCGTCCGGGTAGAAAGCCGCGTGTGGCGGCTTGGGGGGAACGCCGTCGACGAACGGCTGGTTGTGGTCCAGCCGCGACCACGGCCCGTAGTTGATGCGGAAGTAGTGCAGACGCGCCTGACCCGCGGGGGTCGTGTCGGCCTCGAGTTTCTTGAGCAGGTCGGCGTTGCCGCGCCAGACCTGGCGCAGGTAGATGGCGTCGATCCGCCGCGCGGCTTCGACGATCTTGTCAAGCGCCTTGCGGTCGCCATCGTCGAGCTTGGCGAGGTCGGCGGCAATCTCGGTTGGCGCGTAACGCGCGATCTGCTTTTCCAGTTGCGCGCGAGCTTGGTTGGGTGCTTCGTTCTTCATGCGGGAACAGCCCGAAAGCAGGGATAGTGCGACGAGAATCACAATCGCGGGACGCATCAGCCACCATTGTATGCAACCGGGGGGACTGGCCGGTGTGGGGTGCTTAACGATTCTGGGGGAGTCCGGTTCGCGTGTCCGCTCCCTGACGGTCGCGGCTCGGCAAATGCCTGGAAACAGGGCCCCCCGTTTCTGAGCCGCGACCGTCAGGGAGCGGATTTCGCGGCTGAACAGGCAAAATCCCCAAAACGGTTAAGCACCCGCCGGTGTGTCCCATGGGCGTTTAGATAAGCCGGTTGGCAGGAAGATCAACAACTGGGGGATGGAGCCACCTGCGACCCGGCCATACTGGGTCACCCGGAATCCCGCCAATGCGAACGCGGCCGGAAGGACTGATGTTCGGCGCCACTACTGCCGCTCGAGATTAGCTCGTGGCTGCGGCTGTCCAAGTAACGACGCTTTCCGCCTCGGCTGGGAAGGCGGCCCGAGTCGGCCAGCCGGTGTCATCCTCATTGGCCGGATCCCGAGGGCCGCGGACGCGTGGGCCGTGGCTCAAGCGTCTCCAGATTAGGGCCGGCCGCCACCCTGCCCCCGTAGGAGCGCAGTCTGTGCCGTTATCCTGCCAGCTCAACCACGAATTCCGCCGAGGACCCTGAGAAGTAGGCCCGAGAGGTCACCGGCTGCGGTTCTGCGAGGTGGCGGGGCGGCCGCTGCCCGAACTATTCGTTGTGACATCCGCCTGGAAGTCGCGGGTAAGCCGGATTCCACTCACGCGGTATCGACTCGGTATCCGCGCGGTATTGTTCTCGAACCAATCTTGGATTACCATCCTCGTTGAAAAGCGAAGCTTCTCAGGAGGCGACAGCCATGAGGTCCAAAGCACTGTTCTCGATCGCTTGCGTGCTCATGTTCAGCGCTAATGTGGCGCTGATGGGCGCGCCACCGATGCAAGGCAAGGTGCTCGTGAAGGGGTCTCCCCTCCACGGCGCCAACGGCATCATGTTCGACAAAGACGACCGCCTATACATCGCCAGCGTTTGGGGCCAGGAGATCCTGATTATGGATCCCCAGAACGGCAAGATCATCAAGCGCATCGGGGCCGAGGTGGGCGTGGGATCTCCGGACGACCTCGCGTTCGGACCGGACGGCTCGCTCTACTGGACTTCAATTACTACCGGGGAGGTCGGCCGGCTTACGCCAGACGGCAAGAAGACCACGCAGCTCATCGCGCCGGGCGCTAACCCGATAACTTTCTCCGATTCCGGCCGCCTGTTCGTCGGGCTCTGTTTTCTCGGCGACGGGCTGTTCGAACTCGATCCCATTCTGAAGGACCCACCGCGCAAGATCCCGAAGGACCTGCCCCCGAACGCGGGCATGCTGAACGGATTCGACTGGGGACCGGACGCCTTCCTGTACAGCCCGGTGCCCTTCATGGGGATCGTGGTGAAGATTGAAGTGGGCTCCGGCGCCACCAGCGTGGTCGCCGACGGGTTTACCGCGCCCGCCGCAGTGAAGTTCGACTCGCGCGGCCGGCTGCACGTCCTCGATGCGGAGGCCGGCACGGTCACGCGGATTGACACGGCAACGGGAAGCAAAGAGGTGATTGCCCGGCTCGGTTCCCCAGGGGAGTGGGACAACCTGGCGTTCGACTCGCGGGGCCGCCTGTACGTTTCGAACGCCCGCGACGGCTCGGTCATCGAGATCCTGCCCAGCGGCCAGCCCCGGACCGTCAGCGAGGGCGGGTTGATTCTTCCCGGCGGTGTTGCGGCCGTGCGGCGCGCCGGCCGCGAGTCCGTGTTCGTGGCCGACGGCTGGACCCTGCGGGAGTTCGATGCGCTCACCGGCAAAGCGATCGGCGTGGAGCAATCCTCCTTTCTGCCGACCGGCTTGCTTGCCCCGATGACCATTTCGGCGGACGGGTCCAATTTCGTCATGACTTCCTGGATCTCGAACGCGGTGGAGGTCTGGAATCCGGATACGCGGCAGGTCCTGGAGAACTACCGCGATTTCGCCGCGCCGATGAACGCCATCCGGTTCCAGGGCGACCTGGTCGTGGCGGAACTGGGTACGAACCCCGCCCGGGTTGTGAGGGTGACCAGCGCCGGTCGTACGGAGCTGGCCAAGGGCTTGGGCGTGCCCATCGGACTGGCGGCGAGCGGCGGTGACCTGTGGGTCAGTGACTGGGCCATTGGCGCGGTGTTCCAGATCGTGGCCAACGGTGTGGCCCTCCCCAAGCCGCTCCCGGTTGCGACCGGCCTGAAATTCCCTGAAGGGCTGGCGGTGGACCGTGATGGCAGCCTGCTGGTGCTCGAGACCGGGACGGGACGCCTGCTGCGCATAGACAAGGGGAGTACCACCGTCGTGGCCGACGGGTTCGAAGTGGGTATCACATTCGCGCCCGGCATGCCCCTTCCTCCGGCCTTCGTGTTCAACGGCGTCGCGGTCGGGCCTTCGGGAACGATTTACGTAACCGGCGACCGCGCCAACGTGCTCTACCGTCTCGCCCCGGCCGACAACAAGCCTCCCGTGCCGGTCGTCAAGCCGCAGAGCGCGACCTGGAATGCGCGGGAAATGGAGTTGAACGGCTCGGACTCTTCGGACCCGGAAGGCGAACCGCTGACTTACTCCTGGAAGTGCACCGGCAAACCCGCCGCAATGGGAAGGGCGGATACCGCGAAGCCGTGGGTGCAGTTCGTCGGGGGCTACGGCGAATACACGTTCGAGTTGACCGTGACGGACCCCCAGGGGGCCAGCGCCAAGGCGGTCGCGACAATACTCTATACCGGTCGCTGAGCATCACCAGTCTGTGATCGGGGTTCCCTGAAGAATCGCGGTTTACGGAGCCTGTCCGGACCAAACGGCGGCCTTCTCGACCGATGGGAACCCCATCTTGCGGAGCAGATTCCGGAAGCCTGGTTTACCATACAACGGTTCCCAGTCCGGCTCGGCCCAGAGGAGATGCAGTCGGCAATCGCGGTCCTTCAGGGCATTCTCGAGCCACTCCAACGCCAGGTCATACTCGCCGGCATGAGCGTACAGCAGCGCCACCTGGCTTCCCGCAACATACGCAGTGCTGGCTCGCTTTTCGAGGGTTTGCGCCGCCGCCTTCATGGCCCCCGCGTAACCGGACCGGCGCTCACCCTGGTCGAGTGCCTGCACCACCTCGCTATCGCCCAGCAGTTCGTACATGCGCTTGCACTCCCCCAAAGCCGCCGCATTCTCTCTCAGGCCGTGAAGGACGCGCCAATGGGACCCGCGGCTGATGAAGAAATCGGGCGCTATTTCAATCGTGTGCTTGAGTTGATCGGCGGCCCTTTGATACTGCCCCGAGAGGTAAAAGCCCACTGCAACCATGGTGCTGCGCACGGGCGGGTGAGGATCGAGTTCGCGGGCAATCTGGAATTGCTCCATGGCCTCCATGGAGCGCCGTAGCGACGCCAGCATCATACCGTAGTTCGCATGGGCTGCGACGTGACTGGGATTCAGCTCGATAGCGCGTTTGAATTCGTTCTCGGCGGTCGCCCAGTCCCAGTCCCCGAATGCGGCTGCCGTGCCCACGTAGCAGTGTCCATCCGCAAGGGTTTCGTCCAACTCGACGGCTTTCCGCGCGGCCGCTTTTGCCTTCGTCGTCACTTCGCTCGGCCGGACAATGCCCCAGTATGCACGCGCCCCGTAGGCGGTAGACAGCATTGCCCATGCCTGTGCGAAACCGGGGTCCTTTTCGACGGCGGTCTCTAAGCTTTCAATCGCCTTTTTAAAGCTCTCCGGCGTGTAGCCGTAGAAGAAATACTGGCCTCGAAGATAAGCTTCGTAGGCTTCCGGGCTGATCCTGCGCGCCCTGGCCAGGCGGGTCTCTTCTCCCGGCGTCAGCTTCGTCTTGACCTGGGTTGCGACGCTCCTGGCAATCTCCCTCTGCACGACCAGAATGTCGGCATAGCTCCGCTCGTAGCTTTCCGCCCAAAGATGCTGCTCGGGGTTGGCCCGCAGAAGCTGCGCGGTGATCCGAACGCGGTCCCCGGCGCGCACCACCGTGCCCTCCAGAACGGCATCCACGTTGAGTTCCCGGCTGATCTCCGGCAAGGGCTTGTCACCCTTCTTGTACCGCAGGACGGATTGGCGCGAAACGACTCGGAGAGCACCGATCCTTCCCAGCTCGGTTATCAAGGAGTCGGTGATGCCGTCGGCAAAATACTCTTGGCCGGGGTCTCCGGAGAGATTTGCGAAAGGCAGCACGGCGACAGCCTTGATTTGTCCCGGCGCGACGCCCCTCCGGAAGAACCCGCCCAGGTAGGCCGATAGGAGCAACACGGCGAGCCCGCCGGCCGCCAAGATGGCGTAAAGGCGCGCTCGGCGGCGTCGATGGGAGGGACTCGTTTCCGTGACGGGAGCAATGAAACGGTAACCGTGCTGCGGGAGAGTTTCGATATAACGGGGGTCCTGAGCCGAATCGTCCAGAGCTTCGCGAAGCCTCCGAACGGCCTTGTTGAGACCGATATCGAAGTCGCCGACAGTCTTGCCGGGCCACAGCCTTTCCCGCAATTCCTCCCGCGTGACGACCTCGCCTGGCCGTTCCAGCATCATTGCAAGCAGATCGGCGGGCTGCTTTTGCAGTTTGACCTTGTCCCCTTTGTTTCGCAGTTCCCCGGATTGCGGATCCAACTCGAAGAGGTCAAACCGGAATATCCGCGCAGATGGCAAGAGGTCTTTCATGGCGCCCGCCGTTGCCGCTTTCGAGTCTAGCAGCAGGTTTGTTCATCGCGCAATGGCGACCGCGGGGTTTCCGAAGGCCGGTTAAGCGACGACGGACGGGCTCCGCTTCGATTCAGAAAGCCGGGGATCTGGTCACCGTCCCTTTCCGCGTGGCCAGACGGGTAGTCGATTCCGCACCGGAATCCCGGGCCACGTGACTGGAACCGGAACGGGGCTGATCCGCTTCATCGTTCCGACATACATCGGCTTTAAGAACGGGCCGCGGACCCCGAGAGGCGCGGTCTCATCCGATGTTGCCCGCGCGCTCGAAGCTACTTATCGCATCACACCTGCCTGACGCCGAAGGGTTTAGCATTCAGTGACCAGTTGCCTTTGCGGCTGCGGCGGCGGGTTCCGGGCCGGCTTTTGAGAGATGGCTATCCCTGTGAAACGGGAGTTCCTGGCGATAACCGCGCCATCGCGCCAGCTATTCAGGTCGCCCGGCCAACTTGCGCGATTTGTGTGTCTCTGGGGACGGGCCAGTGTGTCCCATAGGCGCTAAAACAGGCCGGTTAGCAGGACGATTAATGGCTGGGGGGACTTCATCGCGGAACGGCCTTCGCGGCCGAGAAGCGAGAGGTGCTGCCACCGCGGTCGGTAGCCGTCGCTGTCACATTCGGGCCGGTGAGCGGAGTGGCCTTGGTGAACGCGAATGCGCCCGACGCCGCCGCAATCACACTGCCCTCGAAATACCGGCCCTGACCGTCGGAGTCGGAGTAGATCTCCACTTCGCAGCCGGCACATGCCGACCCGGATACCGTGGTGGCGGTCACGGTGGCGATCGCCGGCGCCGGCGCGCCCCCGTTTTCGGAACCCGCCGCCGCGATGCCCTGGCCGGAGTTGCCGTAGATGGCGTTGGCGCGAATGGTATTCGACGCCCCTGCCGAGACGCCGTTGCCCAAGTTATGCGCGATGCGATTGCCCTGGACCAGGTTGTGGGCTCCGGCGAAAAAGCCGATTCCGTCGGTCTGGTTGCCGAGCGCGGAGGCGCCGGTGACGTCGGTACCGATGTAGTTGCCGCCAATGAACGCGTAGTCGGCGCCAGGATGCGCCTCGACGCCGCGTAGATTCCCGCTGATGATATTCCGCTCACCGGGCGTCGTGCCGCCGATGAACGGGCGGCTTGTATCACTCAAATCGACCCCCCTGGAGCGCGCACCAAGCGCGATGGTTCCGGTGATGTCGGTCCCGATGAAATTGCCGATAACGAGGTTGCCCATCTGCGCCTCTCGCGGGAACTGGATGCCGCCGGCGATCACGTTTCGCTCGGCGGGCGTGGAACCCCCGATGCGGTTGAATCCGGCGCCCATGCCAATCCACACGCCGCCCATGCCGCTGGGGAACGCGCGGGTCCCGGTGGCGTCCGTGCCGATGAGATTTCCGGTGATGGCGTTGTAGGAACTGTTCCAATCGTTGACCACGACCCCAAATCGCGCCCCGCCCACAATCACGTTGTTGGCGACGGCGTTGTGATACGCCTTGGTCTCGATCCCAATTCCGGTGTCCAGGTTGGGCAGGGCCGCGTTTCCGGCCGCGTTCACGCCGATATAGTTGCCGGCCACCACGTTGCCGGACGCGTTATCGCTGAGCGAGACGCCAAATAGCGCATTCCCGCCGATGACGTTCCGCTCGCCATCCGCCGTGCCACCCACCCGGTTCCGGCGAGCGCGTTCGATAACCACGCCATGGCCGCCGTTGCCGATTGCGACGGCGCCACTGGGATCCAGGCCAATGTAGTTGCCGGCGACGATGTTATCGGTGGTGTCCGCCTCCGCAAGGTACACGCCGCCTTGCACATTGCCGCTGATGATGTTCCGCTCACCCGGCGTCGCGCCGCCGATGCGATTCCCTTGCGCTCCATTCTGCACCGCGACGCCGTACGGCCGGTTGCCCAAGCCCGCGGTCCCTTTGGCGTCGGTCCCAATCAGATTGCCGGTGAGAATGTTGTCGCGGGAGCCCGGTCCCCAGAACATCACCCCCCGAAAGCCACACCCGGTGATCAGGTTGCCTTCACCAGTCGGCCCGCTGCCGCGCATCCGGTCGCCGCCAATAGTGTTTCGCGCCCCTCGAACCCCGATTCCCTGGGCGGGACAAGCGGCAATCCGGAGTCCCCGCACCGCGTTGGCGTCCGAATTGAGGCTGAGACAATTGCCGCCCGGCGGCAGCGCGTGGCCGTCCAGGACCACACCGGCGTTAGAGGCGTCAAGCGTGACTCCTCCCCGGTCGATCCCCAGAGAGCGCGACAAGGCGATCACGGCCGGATCGCCAGGCGGGAAAACCGCCGGATCGAACGCGACGGTGTCGCCGTTGACCGCGTTCTGAAGACACTGCCGCAAGCTGCCGGGGCCGCCGTTGTCCGCGGTGCTGGTGACGACGCAAGTGGCGCCCGAGACGGGCCGCGGAACGGGCTCCGCGGCAGTGCGTTCTCTTGCCGGCCGGGACGGTTGCGCCGGGGTACGCAAAGTCGTCCGCGGTGCGGGACGGGATCTCACAGCCGGAATGGCGGGGGACCCGGACCCGGACCCGGCCGGCGTCTGGCCCTTCCGGAGAATCAGCAGCCCGCCGACACCATCGGCCACGTAAACATAGTCGCCGCGGACAGCCAGATCCTGGGCGTAACCCATCGTGTCGTAGGTTGCGGCAAGCACGGGTTTGGCGGGCGAGGAGGCATCGAGGACCGCCACTCCGGCACTTCCTTGAGCCACAAAAACAGAATTGCCCGCAAGCGCCATTCGCTCACCCCGTATAGTGGCCGCATACTCGCCGATCCGAAGGGGCCGGCGCGGGTCGGACACATCGACCAGCGCGATCCCGCCCATCCCGACCACGTAGGCGCGCCCGTCCGCTACCACGACATCCTCCGCCAGCACCCCCGGCGTCCGGTAATTGCCAATTATGACCGGAGCCGACGCGTCGGTTGCATCGACGATCTTCAACCCCAGTCCCGCGGCGGCGACATAAGTCACAGTGCCGATCGCGTCCACTCCGGTGGCTGCGTTCACCGGAGGAGACTCCCGCATGTCCAGGAACGCCAGGTTCTTCGGTGTCCGCGGATCGGAAACATCCACCGTCTGCAAGCCCCACTCGTTGGGCAGGTGCGCGATGCCCCCGGATACCGCCAGGTCCCGATAGGCGCCACCGGGGTTTCGCACCCAGCCGGCCTGAACCGGATTGGCCGGGTCGCGAATGTCCACGATGTGCAGGCCGCGCCCCTTGAACGGCGGATTGGACGTGGCTACATACGCGTAATCGCCCTCGACCACGACGCTCCAGGCGAGGCTCTCGGTGTCGTACGCGCCGACTTCCCACGGGTGGGCGGGGTCGGAGATATCGATGACGCGGAGGCCAAAGGTGTAGGCTGCCACGTAGGCGTAGTTGCCCGACACAGCGACCGCATGGGCGTACCCCAAGGGCGAATAGAGACTGACCTCGGGCAGCGTCGCCGAAGCGGCATCGGGCGTCAGGCTGACCGCTCGCAAACCCCGGTTCCGGTCGGCTACGTATGCGATTTCGCCGGCCAGGGCAACGCTCGCCGCGTGCCCGTCCGGCAGCTCGGCAGATGCGATCTCCGCAGGCAGCCGCGGATCGCTCACATCGAGAACCCGGAGCCCGCGGAACGCATCCGCGACATACGCTCTTTGCGCCAGCACGACGACCGAGAGTGCCCATCCCGGCGTCTGCCAGGCGCCGATCTGCCTAGGACGCGCGGGATCCGCCACGTCGACGATCTTGACGCCCTCCCATCCGTCGGCAATGTAAGCCGTGTTGCCCGCTACCGCCACGCCGTAGGAATAGCCGGTGGTGTCCAGGGACCCCACCTCGACCGGACGCTTCGGGTCCGACGCGTTGACGATCAGCAGCCCCGCACCAGCCGCGGCAAGGTAAGCCCGCGAACCAACCACCGCCACCTTGAAGGCATAGTTCAGGACGTATGCCGAGCCCAGCTCTACCGGCTGCGACGGCTTCGATACATCCAGCACGCGCAGCCCGTACGGACCATTCGCCAGGTACACCGTGTTCCCGGCCACCGCGACGCCCTCGGCGAAACCGCGCGACTCCCAGGCTCCAATCTCGGTGGGCGATGCCGGATTCGAAATGTCGATCACCCGCAGGCCACCGGCGCCCGCGGCCACGTAAGCGAAACTCCCGCTGACCGCGATGTCCTGTACAAAGTAAGGGAACGGACGCGTGGCGCCCACCTCGCGCGGCTCCGCCGGTTCGGAAATATTCAGCACCACCATCCGCAAGCCGATGCCTGCGTAAGCGTACTGCCCTTGCACCGCCACCGCCTGCGTGGGGCCGCCGACCTGGCCGACCGGCCGCCAGGCGGTCTGCGTTTGCGCCGCAACCACCGCCGGCAAACACAGGCAGAGGAGGCTGACCGCACCGCAGATCCACGGGCCTTGCATTGGGCACCTCGCCATCCAATAAGTGTAGTTGGTCTCCGACCGCGCGATTCGGTTCTTCCGCTTGCTGACGCGCGCGGCTCAGAGCGGCTACTGGGGCTGCTCGACGTGGGCTTCGGCGTCGGGCCAGGGCGGCAATACGCGCAGCAGAACAAAGAGAACCACGAAAGGCAGCAACAGCAGGAAAGCGGACATGAAGAAGCCTTCCAGTCCCATCAGTTCCATCTTATAGACCATCAGGCCGCGCAGACTCTTGGAGAATAGCTGGCCGCCGATCACCACGTTCCAGCGGGTGCTGAAAATGCCGATCTGGATGCACACCGCGGCGGCGACGTAGATCAGCCGGCGAAGCTCGGCCGGGACCTGCACCAGGCCGCGGCTGTGGAAGGCGGGGCTGACCAGAAACAGCGCGAGCATCGGCAGCAGCGTGCCCAACAGCACTTGCAGGATGATCAGGCTCAGGAATAGCCGGCTGTAAATCATCTGCGAGAGAATCTTGATGGACTCCTCGGCCTGGTAGAGGCGATGGATGAAGTCCAGCAATTCCAGCGAGAAGTCAATGATCAGCGCGTAGAGCAGGAACGAGGAGAGCTTGTCGGCGCAGGGCATGTCGATCTCCTTGCCCCGGACCAGGCTGCTGACCATGAACAGCACCAGCACCAGCGCAATGCCCGAGACCATGGCCGAGAACAGGAACACGATGGGGATCAACACGCTGCTCCACCACGGATTGGCCTTGACCGATCCAAAAATGAAACCGACATACCCGTGCAGCAGGAAGGCCGACGGGATGCCGATCATGGTGATGAACTTTCCGGCGCGGAAGTCGAAGCGCAAGGCCCCCGGCGAAATGTCCATTACGCCCAGCGTCAAAATCCGGTGCAGCAAGCGGGCGAAGCCCTTTTCCTGCCTCGACCACAGCACCAGGTCCTTGCGGTAGTCGAACCAGATCTCCAACAGCAGCACCACCGCCAGGTACCAGGCGTAGACGAACCCGAACATGGCCATGGCCGAGTTCAGGTTGGGCGTGAGGAACATCTCGAAACAGCGCTCGGGATGACCCAGGTGCGCCAGCAACGGCAACGGCGCCACAATCAGAAACGCCAGCGCGGTCAATAGCGACAGCCGGTAGGTCGGCTGCACCTCGCGCACGTTAAACACCCGCTCGAGCGACGCCAGGATGAAAGCCCCGGCCACCAATCCGGTCAGGTAGGGGTAGGCGACCACCAGCAGTCCCCACTGCAACTCGACCTCGTTGGGGTAGACATATCCCTTCACCTGCTGCATCACCTCGAACAGCGATTGAAGCTCGGGAGCCATGCCTATCTCACCTCCCCATCGAGGTTGACGTAATACACCTTAGGCTCCGTGTTCAAATGCGCTTTCAGCACTTGGATCACGTGTTGGCGCATGAACCTGGAAATGGGGCTGCTGCGCACGCGTAACTCGCCGAAAATCCTGGCCTGAGTGGGACACACTTCGACGCAGGCGGGCGCCAGCCCTTGCACCAGGCGGTGGTAGCAGAAGGTGCACTTGTCGGCCGAATGAGTAACCGGGTTGAGGAACCGGGCGCCGTACGGGCAGGCCTGGATGCAATAGCGGCAGCCCAGGCAATAATCCTCGTCCACCAGCACCACGCCGTCCTGGGTGGTGAAGGTCGCACCCACCGGGCAGACCTGCACGCAGGGTGCATTGGCGCAGTGGTTGCACAGCTTGGGCACGAAGAAGGTCCGCAGGATGCCGGGTTCGTTCGCCGAAGCGAACCCTCCGATCCCGCCGTTGGGGCTGGACACCACGGTCTCGCCATTGGTCTGAATGATGTAGCGCTCGATCCAGGTGCGGAAGAAGAACGGCTCCCGGGGAACGTCGTTTTCCACCTTGCAGGCCTCGGCGCAACGCCCGCACCCGATGCACTTGATCGGGTCGATGGCCATCGCGTAATTGTGCTCGGTGGCTTTGTAAGCCGGTTTCTTGTCCGCCTCGGTCTCGGTTGTGCCGGCGGTATCCACCTTCCCGGCGACTGCCAGCAGCAGCAGTGGAGCGGGAAGTGCGTTGCGGAGAAACGTCCGCCGGTCCTGGGATTCTTGATCGCTCACTTTAGCTCCGGAAAATGCGGATAATGGCACTGCCAGCACACGTAGCGCTCGTTGTGCGTGGCCATGTCGACTCGCTGGATCTCCTTTGCGCCGGGCGCGCCGGGGGCGTGGCATCCGCCGCAAAACTCGCGCTTGACCGGCTTCGTCGGGAGGCTGGCGGTGGGGTTGATCTTGTGCTGCTGCGGGGTCTCGTGACACCGCGTGCAGGGGAGCGCGGCATGATGCGAGACGGCTTTGGTCCGCGCAATCTCGGCGTGGCAGGCGCTGCAGTCCTCCGGCGTTCGCGGAGTCTCCGGCGCGTGAGGTTCGTGGCAGGTGGAGCAGGGCTTCAGCGGGTTGTGCGCCACCGGGTCGATCTGCGGAAAACCGGTGGGCCGGCTAGGGTCGTACCCGTGACACAGAGGGCACGCCGCTCGCTGCCTGGGCGCGGGCGGCTTGATATCGGTGGGCGCGTCGGCATGCCCCGCCGCCGCCCCGTGACACACCTCGCAGGCCACGTTGCGGTGCCGGTGGGCGCCGTGCGATTTGGCGATCGCCTCGTGACACAGCGCGCAGACTTCGTGCCCGGCGTATTTCACCTTGCGCGCGGCAACCGTGTCCACCGCCGCGGCCCGATAGTGCCCGAGTTTGCCGAAGGTCGGAGGAATCAGGTAATGGCGGGCTACCACCAGGCTCGCAATGGCCACGCCGAAGACCACCAGGAGACGCGTTATCTGTGGCCGCATGCCGCTCCAAAGCTAAGTCTGAAATTCATCAAGACTCTAGAATAACCGCTAGCAGGGAGCGGATCAACCATTGTATTCAAAAAAACTTCACATTGTGATAAACTCTGAGCCATTCCGTGACTGACAGGCGTGACCCGCTGCCGAGGGACCTTCCGGCATTTATGGGATCAGTCGGAATTCAGCACGCTGGCAGGCACCGGGGAGGGAGTCGGGATGCGCGGTTGGCGTGAAAGAATGACGGCCTGGATGTTGCTTGCGGTTCCGGCGGCGTTTGCGGGGCCGCAGCAAGGCGCCTTCGCAAGCGCCGAGGTCTGCGGGCGGTGTCATCGGGACATACTGACTGCGTGGAAGTCCTCCGTGCATGCCAGATCCATGGACGATTCCTTCTTCCAGGACTGTCTGCAGGAGGCCAAGAGTCGATTCGGCGAGACAGTGTCGGCTCGCTGCCTGGCCTGCCACGCGCCCACGGTGGCGTTTTCCGGCGATACCGCGCTGGAGTACAAAGTCAGTTGGGAGGGAGTGACTTGCGACTTCTGCCATTCCATTAACCAGGTGGACCTGCAGAACGCCAGGCGCCCGTACCGGCTGCAAATCGGCGCCGCCAAGTTCGGGCCGCTCAAGGACGCTTCCTCGCCGGGACATGCGGTTTCCTTCTCCAAGGTGCACACCGATCCGGTGGTGTGCGCGGGTTGCCACGACGCGCGCAACGAAAAAGGCCTGATGGTGGTCGCTTCCTACTCGGAATGGCTCGATAGTTCGTACGGGTCCGACCGTGCCAGTTGCCTCAATTGCCATATGCGGCCGGTGAAGGGCCGGGTGGTCGACCCCAAGGTGCTGCGCTTGAAAGATGCCGCCGTCAATCTGCACCAGATGCCCGGGGGGCATTCGGTGGACCAGTTGAACAAGGCGTTGAGCGCGCGGGTGGTCCCGCGCAGGGAGGGCGACCAGTTGCGCGTGCAGGTGTTCATCCGCAACCGGGGCGCCGGGCACATGGTGCCCACCGGTTCGCCGCTGCGGAAGCTGGCGCTCTCGTTGGAAGTGCATACCGGCGACCGACAGCCGCTGAGGGCCGAACGGGTCTACCAGCGAGTGATTGTGGATGAGAAGGGCGCGGCGCTGTCGGACGAACCGGACGCCTGGATCCGCGGCGCGCGGGTGGCCGGCGACAACCGGCTCAAACCCAACGAGGAGCGGGTGGAGGAGTTCGCGTTTGCCGTGCCGCGCGCGCAAACGGCGCGGGTTCAAGCCCGTTTCTGGTATCATTACTCGCCGCTGGCCGGCCTGGAGGGCGGGAAGGTGGAATTCCTGGTTTTGCCCGCGATCGTGAGCCCCTGAGGGCGGTTTCGAGAGTGCACCAGGTGTTCGAAAAGGGGGGACACGCCTGTGCCCCGGGTTAAGCGATGGGTTCCGTGAGATTAGCCCGGAGTGTCCCCAGGTCTCAAGGTCTTCGAAAAAGGGGGGACACGCCTGTGCGCCGGGTTAGGCGATGGGTTCCGTGAGATTAGCCCGGAGTGTCCCCGGGTCTCTCCTGTCCCCGGAATTGCGCGGCGAGTTTGTTGAGGCCGTCGATGTAAGCTTTGGCGCTGGCTTCGATCACGTCCGTCGAGGCGCCGCGGCCCATGACCTTCCGGTCCCCTTCCTCAAGCTGCACCGTGACTTCGCCCATCGCTTCCGTGCCGCTGGTAACCGCCCGAATTTCATATCGCGCGAGTTTGGCCGAGGTCTGCGTCACCACGGAAATGGCCTTGCACATGGCGTCGACCTGGCCGTCCCCAACAGCGGCGCCTTCCTTCATCTCTCCTCCGACACCCAGCCGCACGGTGGCGGTCGGGATCGCCGACGTGCCGCTGTAGCTGTGCAGATAGTCGAGATGGTAGGTTTCCGGAACCGGGTGAATCTCGTCGTGGAGGATGGCGATGAGGTCCTCGTCGAAAACCTCCTGCTTCTTATCGGCGACGATCAGGAATCGGTGGTAGGTCCGGTCCAGTTCCTCCTGCGAAAGCGCGTACCCGAGTTTTTCGAGGCGGTCCCGAAGGCCGTGGCGTCCCGTGCGCGCCGTCAGCACCACGCGGCTTTCCAAAACGCCCACATCCTCGGGACGCATGATTTCGTAAGTCTCCCGGTCTTTCAGAAATCCATCCACGTGGATTCCCGAACTATGGGAAAAGGCATTGCCTCCCACCACCGCCTTATTGGGCGGAACGACCATTCCGAGCATGTCGGAAACCAGGCGGCTGGTTCGGCAGAACTCGCGAGTCTCGACGCCGGTATGCACTCCGAAGTAATCGCCGCGCGTTCGAATGGCCATCACCACCTCTTCCAGCGCCGCGTTGCCGGCCCTCTCGCCGACTCCATTGATGGTCCCTTCCACCTGGCGCGCGCCGTTTGCCACGCCGGCCAACGCGTTGGCCACCGCCAGTCCCAGGTCGTCGTGGCAGTGGACGCTGATGGTTGCGCGCTGGATGTTCGGAACCTTCTCCCGAATGGCCCGGATCAGCGCGCCGAACTGCTCCGGCACGGCATAGCCGGTGGTATCGGGAATGTTGACCACCGTGGCGCCGGCTTCGATCGCCGCCTCCAGCATCTCGAACAGGTAAGCCGGATCGGCGCGGCCGGCGTCTTCGGCGTAGAACTCGACATCCTCGGCGTACTGCCGGGCAAGCTTGACCGCCGCGACCGCCATCTGTATCAGCTTGACCTTCTTCTCACCCATGGTCTTCCCGTACTTAGGGTCCCTGAATTTCCCCGCGACATGGACGTCGGAGACGCCGATTCCGGTGTGGATGCGCGGCCTCCTGGCATTGGCCAGGGCCTTGCCGCAAGCCTCGATGTCGCCCGGCACGGCCCGGGACAAGGCACAGATGACGGGGCCTTCGATTTCCCGAGAGAGCAGTTGAACGGCCGCGAAGTCTTCCGGCGACGACGCGGGATAACCCGCCTCGATGATGTCGACCTTCAACCGGGCCAATTGCCTGGCGAGGGTCAGTTTCTCTCTGCTTCCCAGCCGGGTCCCGGCCGCCTGCTCGCCGTCTCTCAGCGTGGTGTCGAATACAGCTACTTTTTCGGACATCACTACGAGTCTACTCCGGAAACCGGGGCGGGAGCTCGGGGGGTGCCGCGCACCCAGGTCCGATTGCGGCGCGGTGTGCGCTGTGTTTAACTGGAAAAGATCGGTCGTCGTTCACATTGGCTCCCAGATGACACTGCCGGCAAACTCATCCAGCGCGAACGCGTCCCCGCGGGCCGTCAGTCGCGACCGTCTTATTTGGCTGGTCTGGTTCACGGCTTTGATCCTGATCGGCTACGGCCCGGTCCTCCAACGTTTAGTTAAACAATGGATGGACGACCCGGACATGGGCCACGGTTTTTTCGTCCCCCTGGTGGCCGGCTACATCGCCTGGCTGGAACGTGACAGGTGGCTTTCGACGCCCGCTTCGGGCAACTGGGCGGGCCTGGCTCTGGTGGTCTGGGGCAGCATTCAACTGCTGATCGCCACACTCGGCGCGGAACTGTTTCTGGCGCGAACCGCGCTGTTGTTCACCATCGCCGGCGCCATTCTGCTGGCGGGTGGAACCGGCCGGCTCCGGGCACTGCTGTTCCCGCTGTTCCTGTTGGTCTTCATGGTGCCGATCCCGACGATTATCTACACCCAGATCACCTTTCCCCTTCAGTTGCTTGCCAGCCGCGCCGCCGAACTGGCTTTGACGCTGATCGGCGTCCCGGTATTTCGGGAAGGTAACATTCTGGAGTTGCCCAGCCAGCGGCTCTCGGTGGTCGAGGCGTGCAGCGGCATCCGCTCCCTGCTGTCGCTGACCTTCCTGTCCCTGGTCTATGCGTATTTCTTCGATCGCAGGGTCTGGATGCGCTGGGTGCTGTTGTTTGCCTCGATCCCGATTGCCATCGTGGCCAATGCCTTCCGGGTGACCATGACCGGAATTCTGAGCGAATACAAGCGGGAATGGGCGGACGGTTTCTTTCACGCCGCCGAGGGTTGGGTCATCTTCATGCTGGCGCTGATCATGCTGGTGGGGGTGCACTGGTTCGTCAGCCGGGCCTGGCGGGCCGCTCACGAAGTCGGGAAACCGGGGGTGGAAGGATGAGCTTCCTGGGAAGTCCCCACAGCCGGGTTCTCAGCGCACTACTGGTTCTGCACATCGCGGCGGCCTATGGCTTTCGGCGAAGCGAGAACCCGCCCGCCCATACGCCTTTGAAGATGGTTCCGGCGGCCATCGGCGGCTGGCGCCTGGCGCAAGAAGGGGTGATTGAGAAGGAGGTTCGGGATGTGCTCCAGGCGGACGACCTGCTGAATCGGACGTACGTTCACGCGGAGTCGCAAAGCATGGCATCCCTGTTTGTCGCCTACTTCCGCTCGCAGCGGACCGGAGTCGCCCCGCACTCGCCGAAGAACTGTTTGCCGGGGTCCGGGTGGGTGCCAAGCGAAGCCAGGATCATCCCCATAGCCGTTCCCGGGCGCGCCGAGCCGATCCCGGTGAATCTCTACCTGGTCTCTAAAGGGGATTCCCGGAGCGTCACCTTGTATTGGTATCAAAGCCGCGGACGAGCCGTGGCCAGCGAATACTCCGCCAAGATCTACACGGTCCTGGATGCCATCCGCTTCAACCGGACCGACACCGCGCTGGTGCGGGTGGTGGTTCCGGTAACCGGCGGCGGCCAGGACGCCGCCCGGCGTGTCGGGGAGCGCTTTGTCGGGGAGATATTCCCGACTCTCGCGCCGTTTCTGCCGAACTAAAACCCACAGGCTCCGCAACTCTTCGGTTCGTTGAAGCGTCCTTTTATAGAATGCGTATTCGGTTGTGCTATCCTGATCGCAATCAGAGGGTGCGTGTGGGAAATCGCTTGTTGGTTGTGGCCGGCCTGACGATTGTCTTCATGCTGGGAGCCCTGTACGGATTTCAGCGGCGTGGAGGCCGATCTCCGTTCAGCGAGGACGATTCCCGGCTGCTGACGCCGTCCGACGCCGGCGAGAAGACCGAGTGGGCTTTCGCCAGGCTGCGCTATCCTTCCTCTCGCGGTTCCGGGCGCGGCGGGTACTGGGGTTTCCGCTCGAGTTGGGCGACCGACTACCCGAAAGCCGACCGGCAGTTCGTCCAGGGCGTCCGGAGGCTGACTCGCCTGCACACCCGCTCGGTGGAGCAGGTGGTAGACCTGGAGAGCGATGAGATCTTTAATTGGCCCTGGATCTACGCGGTGGAAGTGGGCCAATGGGGGCTGACCGACGCGCAATGCAAGAAGCTCCGCGAATACCTCCTGCGGGGCGGGTTTCTAATGGTGGACGATTTCCACGGCACGCGCGAGTGGAGCGTATTCATGGTCAGCATGAGCCGGGTTTTCCCGGACCGGCCGGTGGTCGAGATGGAGAACTCCGACGCCATCTTCCATGTGCTGTACGATCTGGACCAGAGATTCCAGGTGCCGGGCATTGGACCCCTCTCCGGAGGCACGACGTACGAACAGGACGGAGTCGAGCCCCGCTGGCGCGGCATCTACGATGATAAGGGACGAATCATGGTAGCCATCTGCCACAACATGGACGTGGGCGACGCGTGGGAATGGGCCGATCATCCGCGCTATCCGGAACGCTACGCCTCGCTGGCTTATCGCATTGGAGTGAATTACATCATCTACTCGATGACCCATTGAGCCGGGATGTTCGAATTCCTCTTCAAGTATCCGCCGGTGGTGTTCGCCAAAGGGCGATGGGTTCTTCTTGGCACGCTGCCAGTGTGGGTGCTGGGCGCTTCGGCGGCCGTGCTGGCGGGTGTGTGCGGGTACCTGTTGTGGAGACGCCGGGGCGGCCGGCTGGGCTTTCGGTCCGCCGCTATCGGGGCGCTCCAAAGCGCCCTGCTCGCGCTGCTGCTGTTGCTTTTGTGGCAGCCGGCGATCAGCGTGTCGTCGTTGAAAACGCAGCAGAACGTGGTCGCGGTGGTGGTGGACGACTCGCGAAGCATGGCTGTGGCCGACGGCGGCCGGAGCCGGCGCGACCAGGCGCTCGAGTTGCTCGAGTCGCGCGCGTTCCAGGATCTGGGCTCCCGGTTTCAGGTCCGGCTGTACCGCCTGGGGGCTCGCGCCGAGCGCCTGGAATCGCCCAGCAAACTGACCGCCGCGCTGCCGGCGACGCACCTGGCGGAGGGGCTGAAGCAGGTCGCCGCCGAGGCCGCCACGCTCCCCATCGGCGCATTGGTGCTGCTGAGCGACGGGTCCGACAACGCCGGCGGCATCGACGCCGAGGCCACGGCCGAACTTCGCCGCAGCCGCATCCCGATTCACACGGTCGGGTTTGGCCGGGAGCGCCCCCAGCGCGATGTCGAACTGCTGGATGTCGAGATCCCGGCCCGGTCGCTGGCCGACTCCCGGCTGCCGGCGCAAATCAGCTTTCAGCAGTTCGGACTGGCGGGCAAACAGGCGAAGCTAGTGGTGCGCGAGAGCGGCAAGGCGCTGGCCCAGGAAACGGTGACGCTCAAGCCGGACGGGGTGGTCGAAACCCGTCAGATCATATTCAATGCGGGCATCGCCGGGGCGAAGAATGTTCAGGTGACCATCGAGCCGATCGAGGGAGAAGAGAGCGCGCGTAACAACTCGCTCACCCGGGTAGTGAACGTCGAGGCGGCGAAGCCCCGCATCCTGTACATCGAGGGCGAGCCGAAATGGGAATTCAAGTTTATCCGGCGGGCCGTGGAAGAGGACCGCTCGCTGGCCCTGGCAACTTTGCTGCGCACGACGCAGAATAAGCTGTACCGGCAAGGCACTGCCAATGCGAAGGAATTGGAGGACGGCTTCCCGGCCAAGGCCGGGGAGTTGTTTGGTTTCCAGGGCGTCATTCTGGGCGGCGTCGAGGCGAGCTATTTCACCGCGGCGCAACAGGAACTGATCAAGCAGTTCGTGGACCGTCGCGGCGGCGGCGTGCTGTTCCTGGGCGGGCGCACCGGGCTGGCCGAAGGCGGCTACGCGAACTCGGTTCTGGCGGACCTGCTGCCGGTGACACTGCCGGCGAAGAAGCTGACCTTCTTCCGCGACCCGGCCACGGCTGAACTCACTCCGGCGGGCCGCGAAAGCATCATCTGCCGCCTGGAAGAGAACCTCGACCGAAACGTCGAGCGCTGGAAGAAACTGCCCTACCTGGCGGACTACCAGGAATCCGGAACGCCGAAGCCCGGCGCGGTTGTGCTGGCCGACGGCGTGGTCCGCGGCAAGGGCCGGTTTCCGCTGTTGAGCATTCAGAACTACGGCGCCGGGCGCACGGCGCTGGTGGCGACCGCCGGCACCTGGCGCTGGCAAATGCAGCAGCCGCTCGAGGATAAGACGCACGAGATGTTCTGGCAGCAGTTGCTGCGCTGGCTGGTGGCGGATACGCGCGGGCGCGTGGCGGCCACCACGCCCCGGCTCATGTTGTACGACGAGGGCCGCATTCCCATTCACGCGAAGGTGAAGGACGCCAACTACCTGCCCGCCGCCGATGCCACGGTCGAGGCGCACATCCTGGGCCCGGAAGGTGTTTCCGCCGCCGTGAAACTGGAGCCCGATCCGCTGGAGGCGGGCGACTATTCGGCTCAGTGGAGCGCCGATAAACCCGGCTCTTATGTTGTCGAGGTGGTGGCCAAACGCGGGTCGGACGAGGCCGGCCGCGACGTGTTTACTTTTCGCCGGGAGGACGGACTGGCCGAGGACTTTCATACATCGCAAAACCGCGAACTGCTCGCCCGGCTCGCCGGCGAAACCGGGGGGCGCTATTACAAACCCGAGGAATTCGAGCGCCTCGCCCGCGAAATCTCGTACTCGGAAGCGGGCATCTCGGTGCGCGAGACGAAAGAACTCTGGAACATGCCCGCCGCGTTTCTGCTGATCCTGATGCTGCGCGGAGGCGAGTGGCTGCTGCGGCGGAAATGGGGTGTGGTGTGAAGCGACTGGCCGCCCTGATTCTGTTTTCTTCCGCCCTGCACGCGGCCACCTACGCGGTGACCGTCGCGGGGCTGGGCGGCGAACCCGACTACGCGATGCGCTTTGCGGCGTGGGCCCGCGACCTGGGCAAGCTGGCGGGGGGCGAGACGCTGACCGGTCCGGACGCTTCCCGGGAGCGCGTGCGCGCGGCGCTGCGGAAAGTCGCGATCGACGCCGCGCCGGAAGACGATTTTGTGCTGACGCTGATCGGGCATGGCACTTGGGACGGCGCCGACTACCGGTTCAATCTGCCCGGGCCGGACATTACCGCCGCCGAGCTGGCAGGTTTGCTGAATGCGATCAAGGCGGGGCGGCAACTGGTGGTGAACACCACTAGCGCCAGCGGCGCGACGCTGGAGGTATTGAAAGCGCCGGGCCGGGTGGTGGTCGCCGCGACCAAGTCCGGAACCGAGCGGCTGATTACGGTGTTCCCGCGCTACTGGGTCGAAGCGCTGCGCGATCCGGCCGCGGACACCGACAAGAACGAATCCATCAGCGCCGCCGAGGCGTTCCGTTACGCCGAGCAGAAGACTAAGAGTTTCTACGAGACGCAAAAGCGTCTGGCCACCGAACATCCGCAACTGGCGGACGCCGAAAAGGGCTTGGCGGGCCGGTTCATTTTGACCCGGTTCGGCGTCGCGGGCGCGGCGTTGAAAGATCCGGCCAAGCGGGCGCTGCTGGCCAAGAAAGAGGACCTCGAACAGCAGATCGACAAACTGAAATACGAGAAGGCGGCCATGCCGGACGCCGTCTACAAAACGCGGCTCATCGCGCTGTTGCTGGAGTTGGCGAAAACCCAGGAGGAGTTGGACAAGTGAGATTCCTAGCGCTCCTCCTCGCCCTCTCTATTTCGGGGACAGGCTACGAAATCCCGAAATTCCTATTTGGTGATTTCGTAGCCTGTCCCCGAATTAGGCTGGCGCTGGCGGCTCAGTCGGCCCAGGCGGCCAACGATGCCTTGCGCGCCGCGGTCGCGCGGCAGCCGAAAAATGCGGATCTGCGGGTGCGCTGGGGCCGGCTGTTCCTGGAGCGGTTCCAGCCCGGCGACGCGGAGACGCTTTTCAAAGAGGCGCTGGAGATCGACCCGAAGCATGCCGGAGCGGTCCTGGGGCTGGCGCTGGTGGCCAGCGAGACATTCGACCGGCAGGCGGTGGAACTGGCCGAAAAGGCCGTGCGGCTCGATCCCAAGCTGGTCGAAGGGTACGAACTGCTTGCCAAACTCGCCTTGGAGGAGTTGGATTTCGAGCGCGCGGCAAAGGAAGCCGACCGCGCGGGCGCCTTCGCGATTCACGGCATCATCGCTCTGCTCAACGACCGGTCTCCGGACGCCTGGTTCAATCGCCTGGACGCCCATGACGGCCGCACCCACGCCGAGGCCGCGCGCCACTTCGTTCTGAACCGCCGCTATGAGGAGGCCGTGGCACTGTACCGCAATGCTCTGGAGCGCGACCCCAAGCTGTGGTCCGCGCACTCCGCTCTGGGCGTTCAGCTCATGCGATTGGGCCTGGACGAGGAAGCGCGCCAGCACCTGGAAACCGCCTACCACGCCGGTTACGACAGTCCCGCCACGGTCAACACGCTTCGATTGCTCGACAGTTACGCGAATTTCGATTTCATCCGCGCCGGCAGCATGGTGCTGAAGCTGCACAAGAAGGAGTCCGCGCTGCTCGGGCCCTACGTCGAAGCCGAATTGCGCCGCGCCGTCCAGACCTACGAGCGCAAGTACCGCTTCAAGCTCGAGCGCCCGGTGCAGGTGGAGATGTACCCGGACCACGAGGATTTCGCCGTGCGCACGCTGGGCATGCCGGGCCTGGGCGCGCTGGGTGTCAGTTTCGGTTACGTGGTGGCCATGGACAGCCCGTCGGGCCGCGCGCCGGGCAGCTTTCACTGGGGCAGCACCCTGTGGCACGAGCTCAGCCATGTGTTCGTGCTTGCGATGACCAAACACCGCGTGCCGCGCTGGTTCACCGAGGGAATGGCGGTGTACGAGGAAACCGCCGCGTCGCCCGAGTGGGGCGACCGCCTGGGGCCGGAGGTGCTGATGGCTCTGAAGGAGAAGAAGCTCCTTCCGATTGCGGCGCTGGACCGCGGCTTCGTGCGCCCCAGCTATCCGTCGCAGGTGGTGGTGTCCTATTTCCAGGCGGGCCGCATCTGCGATTTCATCGCCGAAAAATGGGGCTACGGAAAGCTGCTCGAGATGACCGGCGATTTCGGCCTCCGCAAGACCACGCCGCAAGTGATCGAAGAGCGTCTGAGCATGAAGCCCGAGGAATTCGACAAGCGATTCCTGGCCTGGGTGACGGCCCAGACCGGGAAGACCGTGGACGGCTTCGAGAGCTGGCGCAAGGGAATCAAGCAGCTTCACGAGGCCGCCACGGCCAAGAAATTCGACCAGGTTTTGCGCGATGGCCCGGCCTTGCGCGACCTCTATCCCGACTACGTCGAAGCCGGCAGCGTGTACGAGGCGCTGGCCCAGGCGCACATCGAGGCGGGCGACAAGCCCAAGGCCATCGCCGAACTGGAGGCCTACGCGCGGGCCGGCGGGCGCAGTCCGCGCGTGCTGAAACAACTCGCGTCGTTGCAGGAGGAAGCCGGCCGCAAGCGCGACGCCGCCGCCACGCTCAACCGCCTGAACTACATCGCTCCCGCCGGCGACGAGGAACTTCACCGCAAGATGGGCGAGCTGTATCTGGACACCGGCGATGCGCCCGGCGCCATCCGCGAGTTCTCCGCCGCGCTGGCCTCAAAGCCGGGCGACGCCGCGGCCGCCCACTTCAATCTGGCGCGCGCCTGCCACGCCGCCAATCAACTGGATCGGGCCAAAGAGCAGGTGCTGCTGTCGCTGGAAGCGGCCCCGGGCTATCGCGCCGCGCAGAAACTTTTGTTGGAGTTGAGCAAATAGGATGACCACACCAACCATCATGGAACCCGCCGATCTGAAGGCGCGCGTCGAGCGTTTCCAGGCCGTGCATCAGGACATCATCGAGCAGGTCCGGCGGGTCATCGTCGGACAGGCCGAGGTGCTGGACCAGGTCCTGATCTCGCTCTTCGTGGGAGGGCATTGCCTAATTACCGGCCTGCCCGGCACCGCGAAAACGCTGCTGGTGCGCACCATCGCGCAGAGCCTGGCGCTCGAGTTCCGCCGCATCCAGTTCACCCCGGACCTGATGCCGTCCGACATTACCGGCACCGACATCATTGAAGAGGACCCGTCCAACGGCCGCCGCACCTGGACCTTCGTCAAAGGGCCCATCTTCGGCAACATCATCCTGGCGGATGAAATCAACCGCACGCCGCCGAAAACCCAGGCCGCGCTACTGGAGGCCATGCAGGAATATCAAATTACCATCGGCGGCAAACGGCACCAGCTCGATCAGCCGTTTTTCGTGCTGGCCACGCAAAACCCCATCGAGCAGGAAGGTACGTATCCGCTGCCCGAG
>JAUYBU010000072.1 GCA_030693045.1 Bryobacterales bacterium
TATCGCTGGTCGGTCGGCAACTCGCTGCCGCTGGGTTTGAGCCTGGCGCCGGAGGGCCGCATCGCCGGCACGCCTTCGGCCGTCGGCGCCTACCCGATCACTTTGCGAGTGACCGATGCCTCCGGGCAGGGCGCCAGCCAGGAATGCTGGGTGGTGGTGGATCCGCCCACCATCCGGATCTCGAGCGCGTGCCCGTTGCCGCAGGCCTCAACCGGCGTTGGCTATGAGACCCGACTTGCGGCCGAGGGCGGAACCGGCCCTTACACGTTCTCCGTCATCGGCGGCTTGCCGCCCGGACTGACGCTGGCCCCGGACGGCCGCCTGGCCGGCACGCCCGCGGCTGCGGGTCCGTACCTGTTCCGTCTTCGCGCCGAAGACAGCCGCGGTGCGCCGGTTGCTACGCCTTGCAGCCTGACGGTGGTCCCGTCGGCGCTCGGCATTTCCTCCTGCCCGCTGCGCGAAGGCGCCCTGGACCAGGCTTTCGAACAGACGCTCACCGCGGTGGGCGGCGTCGAGCCATATTTCTGGTCGGCCTCCGGCAACCTGCCGCCGGGCTTGACCATATCCGCCGCCGGCCGCGCCGCCGGAGTGCCGCGCCAGGCCGGCGCCTTCGAATTTGCGCTGTCGGTAACCGATGCCCGGGGGCAGCGCGTCTCGCAAAGCTGCTCACAGCGCGTTCGCCCGCCCGCGGTGCGCGTCGCCACGGCGTGCCCGCTGCCGCAGGCGCGCGTGGGCACGGCGTTTACGATGCGGCTCGAGGCTGCCGGCGGAACGGCGCCGTTCACCTGGAGCGCGATAGGTTTACTGCCGCAGGGGCTGTCTCTGGCTCCCGGCGGCGCCGTCACTGGCACGCCCGAATTGGCGGGAACGGCTGCGTTCGCCCTGCGGGTAGCCGACAGCCAGGGCGGTTCGGCGATCCAGGACTGCTCGCTGGCAGTGACCATTCCGGAACTGCCGCAGGTCCGGCTCGCCGACCTGGCGGCGACGATTGCGCCGGCGACGCCGGTCGCGGCCGCCGTAACGCTGAGCGCTCCGTACTCGCTGGCGATCCAGGGCGAGATCGAAATGACGGTGAAACCCGAAACGGGGAACGTCTCGTTGCCGGAACTCGACCGTCCGGACCCGCGCGTGCGCTTCACCAACGGTCAGCGCACGGTGCGGTTCAGCATCCCGCCGGGCGCAAGGCAAGCCGCTGTTCCTATCGAGTCCAGCGGCACGGTGGCCGCCACCGTCACCCTCCGCATCACGCGGCTGGAGGTCGCCGGCGCGACCATCAACGTCTTGCCCGCGTCCAGGTCGTTCAGCATCGCGCGCCTGGCCCCGGTCCTGACCGACGCGTGCTTCCGCACCTCCGGAAACGGCCTCGAACTGTCGGTCACCGGTTACACGACCACTCGGCAGTTGACCCGCGCCGACCTGACTCTGGGCGGCGCTTCGGGCGCCTTCACAGTGGATCTTCAAGCGCCCGCCTGGGACTGGTTCCTGACCGACGAATCGCAGCGCTCCGGCGGCGCCTTCACGGTGAAAGCGCCGTTCGAACTCAAGGGCGCTTCGGCTTCCAGCGTCAGCTCGCTCACGCTGACCGTAACTAATTCGGCGGGCACCTCAGCCAGCCGGCAGGCCTCGCGCTGTCCGTAGGGCCTGAAGGCCAATGCTGCATAGTTTTGCCTTCTTGTGGGGCAGGCGCTTCCGCCTGCCTCCCGTGGGCTCAATGCCCTTGGCAGGCCAAAGGGCCTGCCCCACAGGGGGCTGACACGAAAACTATGCGGCATTAGCCTGAAGGCTACTACCAAGTCTCTGTTTCTCTGTGCGGCGCGGCGAAGCCGCACTGGGCCACTTACTTTAGCCAGCGGTTGAAGAAGCGCTGCCAGGCCGGGTCGATGTTCGGGCCGTTGGCTTTGTGGCCGTCGTTGGTCGAGACGAACTCGATCCGGTCCGGCACGCCCAGAAGCCGGTAGACTTCGCGCGCGCGGTTGAAGTAGCCCCAGCTCTGCAAGTCGTCCGAATCGCCGCCGCGGTCTTCCGACTGGCTTCCGCCAATCAGCAGAAAAGGCCGCGGCGCGGCCAACGCGAGCACCTCGTGATGGTCGTGTTCGAAGCCCGGCCGCTGGGGGTCCGGGTTCAACAGGCTCAACACGGTGTGTTCGGGCGTGGGGATGCCCGGGAACGGGCGCAGCCAGTCCAAGTACCACGGGTCGTACCAGTTGGTGCCGCCGTTCACGGCGATGTGCGGGTCCAGCGCCACGGTGGCCTTGATCTCCGGAGCGAAGGCGGCGACGTAGACGGCGGCTTTGGCCCCGAGCGAAAACCCGATGAAGCCGATGCGCCGGCCGTCCACTTCCTTGCGCGAGCGCAAGTACTCCGCCTCGCGCCGCGCGTCGTGAACCATCTTGCCCAGTCCCAGCCAGTGGCCGAACCGCTCATAGACCTTCTCCGCCGCGCCGGTGCGGACGGTGGTTTGGTCCCGGTAGTTGCGGATGAACGACCAGCCGGTGAGCACGACGTAGCCGCGCGAGGCGAGCCAGGCGCCCCACCACTGTTCGGGCATTGTGTAGTCGGGCGTGCTCGAGGTCCAGGCGATGACCGCCGGAAACGGCCCCGGGCCCTGGCCTTTCGGCAGAAGCAGCAGGTGCGGCTGAAAGAAATCTTTCTCCATCGGCAGTTCCAGCCGGATGCGCGTGTAAGCGCCCAGGTCCTGTTGGTCGAGAATGCGCGCCTTGCGGATGTCGCCGAACCAGCGCCGATCCTGCTTGGATGGTTCCACTTTGCCGAGGACTTGCATCCAAAGTCTCAGCAATTCGGGGCGCTTTCTATCGTTCCATTCTTTCGCGCTCCGGAAGCCTTCCACCAGCGATGGAATTAGTTGCGTCTCGGCGCCGGGTTCGGGCGCGGGACTGCGGGACGACGTCACGCGATGCTGATTCAAACGTTCCGAACCGCTCGCCAGCGCCAGCGCCAGAAGAAGGAATGTCAGGCAACGTATCATAGAAGCTCATGAATAGCACAGTCGCGAAGGGCCGGCAATGAGAAGAAGGGACTTTCTAAGCGTGGCGGCACAGCCGCTGCTGGCGGCAAAAGGCCGGCCGAACATCGTCGTTATTCTGACCGACGATCTGGGATGGGCCGAACTGGGCTGCTACGGCAATCGCTTCAACGAGACGCCGAACCTGGACGCTCTGGCGGCGCAAGGCGTCCGGTTCACGCAAGGCTATGCGCCCTCGCCGGTCTGCTCGCCCACCCGCGCCAGCTACATGACCGGGCAATACCCGGCGCGGGTCGGCATCAACGACTATCTTCGCGCCAACGACCCCAAGTTCCTTTCGCCGGATCTGCCGGCGTTGCCCAAACTTCTGGCCGCCGCCGGCTATGAGACCGCGCTGATCGGCAAGTGGCACCTGATGGGCGACTACCAACTGCGCCCGGGCAATCCGGCCCGGCACGGCTTCAAGCGCGTGATCTGTTCGGAAACCGCCTACATCGGGCCGGGCTATTACTTTCCGCCCTACAAGCACATGCCGCAAGTCGCGCCGCGCAAGGAAGGCGAGTACCTCACCGACCGGCTGAATCGGGAAGCGCTGGAGTGGCTATCGGCCAATGCATCCAAGCCCTTTTTCCTGTGCCTGAACCACTATGCGCCGCACACGCGATTGGCTGGCAAGCCGGACCATGTCGCCCGCTACCGGGCCAAGCCCGGGGCCGGCAAGAACCGCAACAACCCCGAACTGGCGGCCATGCTCGAGTCCATCGACGAGGGCGTGGGCGCGCTGATGAAGAAGTTGGACGAACTGAAAGTCGCCGGAAACACCATCCTGATCTTCACCTCCGACAACGGCGGCGAGCTGAACGTGACCTCGAACGCTCCGTTGCGCGGCGGCAAGTCGATGCTGTACGAGGGCGGCATTCGCGTCCCGCTGATCGTGCGCTGGCCGGGCGTGGCGATGAAAGGCGTCGAATGCGCGGCGCCGGTCATGACCGGCGATTTCTACCCCACGCTGCTCGAAGCCGCCGGCCTGCGGGCGCCCCAGGAACATATCGTCGACGGAGTCTCGTTCGCGCCGCTGCTGGCGAAACCGGACGCCCGCCTGGAGCGCGAGGCGCTCTACTGGTACTATCCGCTCGAGAAGCCGCACTTTCTCGGCGGCCGCTCCTCCGGCGCCATCCGCCAAGGGGATTGGAAACTGATCGAGTTTTACGATAAGGACGAAGTCGAGCTATTCAACCTGCGCGACGACCCGGGCGAAACGCGGAACCTCGCCGGGGCCGAACCGGCGCGCGCCCAGCGGATGGTGGCGAACCTGCGCGGCTGGCGCGGTCACTTTCGCCCGTAGGGCGCGTACCAGTTGCGCTCGGGCCATTTCGCTTTGTAGCGCGCCGTGGGCAGATTGTCCTGCGTGCGGATGGTCCACTGAAGCAGTTCTTCGAGCAGGCGCATCTGTTGCGGCGCGTGGCGCGGGTCGCCGTAGAGGTTCTTCAATTCGCCGGGGTCGGCGGCCAGATTGTACAACTGGCCCTGGCCCAGCATGTCGAAACAAAGTTTCCAGTCGCCCAGACGGACCATCTTCAGCATGCCGCTTTGGGTCACCGGGTTCAGCTCGTCGAAAGTCTTGACCGCATCCGGCCTGCGCTGCATCTGGGCCATCGAGAAGGCGGGCTTGTCGGATTCGTCGTAGTGCATTCCGCCGAAGCCGACCTCGGCGTACATGCTGCGGAACTCGTCTTTCGGATACGCCTCGCCTCGCAGCAAGGGCCACAGACTTCGGCCTTGCGCGCCGACCGGAATCCCTGCGCCGATGGCTTCGCAAAACGTGGGCATCACATCGGCGATGGAAACGAAGGCGGGGCTGGCGTTCTGCGCGCGGACGCCGCGGCCGGCCCAGACCATCGGAATGCGGGTCAGGCACTCGGGCAGTTCGACGCCTTTGCGCATCAGCCCGTAGTCGGTGAGATAGTCGCCGTGGTCGGCGAGATACACCAGGATGGTGTGGTCCATCAGGCGGGCTTGTTCCAGGTGCGCGACCAGCCGCGCCAACTGGTCGTCGATCAGCCGCAGCATGCCGAGGTAGTTGGATTTGGTTCGCCGCCAGGTGTTGTCGTAGCCCGGGTAAGTGGCCTCTTCGAGCTGCCCCAGCCAGCGCCACTTGAAGCCCTTTCGATCGAGCGCTTCCGGGCCGGCGGCGCGGGCCGGAACCTCGCCCGGCGGAAACATGTCGAAGTATGGCTTGGGAACCTGATACGGATTGTGCGGCTCCGGGAAGCTCACCCACAGCGCGAACGGATTGTCACCCGCGCCCTGGATGAACTCGATGGCGTCGGAGACGATGCGATAGGGAAGTTGTGTCTCGACCGGAAAAGGAGTGGCCACTGGCGATACGCCGTGGTTGAGGCGTTCCAGCCAGTCGTCGAATTCGCTTACTTGCTTGGGCGCGCCGGACGCCTTCCACCCGCCCAAGTGGCCGTACTCCCGCCAGAAGTCGAGCTTCGGCGATTTCAGGTAGGAGTGGTTCTTGCCGGCCAGCCCGGTGCGGTAGCCCAGTTCTTTCGCGACGTCGTAAATGTCTTTCGAAAAGGTGGCGAACTGCCCGGCGCTGTTCTCGCGCACGCGGTGCGCATGCGGCCAGCGGCCGGTCAGCAGGCTGACGCGGCTGGGCACGCACAGCGGCGAGGTGCACCAGGCGTGATCGAAGGCCGCGCCCCGCGCCGCCAGCCGGTCCAGCGCCGGCATGGTGTCCAGCGGATAGCCGGTGCGTTTGGTCAGGCCGGCGCGGTGCTGATCGGCCATCACGATGATGATGTTCGGACGTCGTGGCGCAGGCGCGGCCGGCAGCGCGGCGCCTGCCGCGGCCGTCTTCAGGAAGTCTCGTCGGACGGGTTTCCACATGGCTGTTCGTCCAATTCTGCCCCGGGCCGATGGCCGGGCACAACCGGCGATGTGGAGGGTTCCATTTTCCCGTCACTTGACGCGGACGCTTACGACGTTGCACGGCGCGGACTCCCAAGTGTTGTTGTGGGGTTCAAGTACGGTAATCACCGAGACAGCGATGTCGTCGTCGCCCGTTCGGCGGGTGTTCTTGCCTTGACGCTCAGCGGCTACGGCCGCGGTCGAATCGAGCATCAATCCCACTGGAGTGGCTCCAGGGCTTCCCGATGAGCCGCGATGGCGGCATCCACATCCCTGGCAAAGTCGGGATCGATGGTCGCCGTCGAGTCAGCGGGCAGCATGGCTATACCGAAGTTCCATCTTGCCGTGCGGACTATCTCGCTGATTGGATGAGGGAAGCGGTCGCGGGCGGGTTTTCGTTTCTGGCTACAAACCGAGGAGTTGGAAGGCGCGTGCCTGCAGCGGGGTGGCCTCGGTCAGTTGCTGGA
>JAUYBU010000102.1 GCA_030693045.1 Bryobacterales bacterium
CAAGCTGGCGCGCCAGGTCGCCGGCGAGTAGCTAGACCTCGGTGTCCTCCGTGGCCAGCGGCAAGGTGAAGGTGGCCGATTTCGCGACGCCCTACCAGGCGGGCGCAGGCGTCGAGGGACTCCTGCGGTCCATGCCGCGCATCCTGGCCGGGGACTCCCTGCGCGCAGTCGTCGCCGCGATTCTCGCCGCGCGCGCCGCGGGGAAACCGGTGGTCTGGGGACTGGGCGGCCACGTCGTAAAGTGCGGACTGGCCCCCGTGCTCATCGACCTGATGGAGCGCGGCTGCGCCACCGCTTTCGCAATGAACGGCGCCGCCGCGATCCACGATTTTGAGATCGCGCTGGCCGGCCACACCAGCGAGGACGTCGAGACGGCGCTCCCCGACGGCAGCTTCGGCGCGGCCGAGGAAACCGGGCGGGAAATGAACCAGGCCGTCGCCGCGGCGGAGGATTCCGTGGGCATGGGCGAGGCACTCGGCCGGCGGCTGGACCAGATCGCCGACCCGCAATTCGCCCCCGGCAGCCTGCTGGTTCATGCTTGGCGTCGCCGCGTTCCGGTCACCGTGCATGTGGCCGTCGGAACGGACACGCCGCACACCCATCCGGCGGTCGATCCGGCTGCGCTCGGCCGGGTCACGCATCACGACTTCCGCCTGTTCGCGGCCCTGGTGCGCGAGCTGGACCAGGGCGGCGCGTACCTGAACGCCGGCTCGGCGGTGGTGCTTCCGGAAGTTTTTCTGAAGGCCCTTTCCGCGGTGCGCAACCTGGGACACACGGTGCGCGAGTTCACCACCGTGAACTTCGATTTTCTCCAGCATTACCGTCCCCGCGCCAACGTAGTGGAGCGGCCGCACGCGGGCGCGGGCGGGCGCGGCTTCGCCATCACCGGACACCACGAAATCATGCTGCCGCTGGTCGCCGCCGCGCTCATCGAGGGCATTGGATGAGCGGCTTCGAACCCATACCGGACGCAGCGCCATCCGCGCCGCCCGCGCGATATCCCTTCTGGGGATATCAGGATCTGGCGCTGTTCGCGGGCCTCGCCGTGCCATCCCTGCTGCTGGCTTTCGGCCTGGTTCAGGCCGTGATCCTGGTGAGCGGCCTCCACCCGGCGGGCAAAGCCGGGCCGCTGATGGCCGGCCAGTTCCTGGGCTACGGCTTCCTGTTCCTCTCGCTCTACGGCCTGTTGAAGCTGCGCTACGGCCGGCCCTTCTGGGCCTCGCTGGGATGGGTGCGGCCCCGCGCGGGACTCTGGACCAGCGTGTTCGGCGGGCCGGTGCTGGCCCTGCTGGTCGCCGTGCTCGGCCTGGCCCTGCAAACGCCGGAGATGGAGATGCCGATCAAGGACCTGCTTACGGACCGATTCTCGATCACGCTGGTGGCTCTTTTTGCGACCACCCTCGGCCCGCTGTGCGAGGAACTGGCGTTCCGGGGCTTCCTGCTGCCGCTGGTGTCCCGTTCTCTGGGCCGGGCGGTCGGAGTGCTGATCGCGGCGATGCCGTTCGCCATCCTGCACGCTCCGCAGTACTCCTGGTCCTGGCGGCACATTCTGCTGATCGCGCTGGCCGGAACGGTCTTCGGATGGATGCGCCTGTGGTCCCGATCGACCATCGCCGCGACCCTGATGCACGCCGGCTACAACCTCACGTTTTTCTCCGCTTACCTGTTCCAAGGGAAGGATCTTCCGACAAAATGGTAGAAACCATTCAATGGACCGCCCAGGGCGTGGTCATGATCGACCAGACCCGCCTGCCGCGGGAAACCGTATTCGTCACCTGCCGGACTTACATCGAGGTCGCCGAAGCCATCCGCGGTATGGTCATCCGCGGCGCGCCGGCCATCGGCGTGGCGGCGGCCATGGGCATGGCGCTGGGAGTCCTGGGCGCGGACCCGGCCAGGCTCGACGCCGAGATGGACCGGATCGCGGCGACGCTGGCCGCCACCCGGCCCACCGCGGTCAACCTGTTCTGGGCCATCGACCGGATGAAGACGCTTTACGCGCAACTGCGCCAGCGCCCGGTGGGCGAGATCCGCGCACGGATGGTCGAGGAGGCGCAGCGCATCCGCCTCGAGGACATCGCCATCAACCAGGCCATGGGCCGCCACGGCGCGCCGCTGGTTCCCGACGGCAAGACCGTGCTCACCCACTGCAACGCCGGCGCCTTGGCCACGGCGGGCTACGGAACGGCGCTGGGCGTGATCCGCGCCGCCGTCGCTGCGGGCAAGAAGATCGACGTCTTCGCCGATGAGACCCGGCCATTTCTGCAAGGCGCGCGCCTGACGGCGTGGGAGCTGATGCAGGACGGCATCCCCACCACCCTCATCACCGACAACATGGCGGGCCATTTTCTTAAGTCCGGGCGCATCGGCTGCGTCATCGTCGGCGCCGACCGCATCGCCGCCAACGGCGACGTCGCCAACAAGATCGGCACTTACTCGGTGGCCGTGCTGGCCAAGGAAAACGGCGTTCCGTTCTACGTGGCCGCGCCGATTTCGACTCTGGATCTCACGCTCCCCTCGGGCGACGAAATCCCCATCGAGCAGCGCCCCGCCATCGAGGTCACGCAGTTGTTCGGGACGCCGATAGCGCCCGCCGGCGTCGCCGTTCAGAACCCGGCTTTCGACGTGACCCCCGCGCGCTACGTCTCGGCCATCATCACCGAGCGCGGCGTCGCGCGCGCCCCCTACCAGGAATCGCTGAAGAACTTATAAGAGACCCGGGGACACTCCGGGCTCGCTTCACGCCAACCACTCAAGCGACCTGGGGACACTCCGGGCTAGCTTCACGCCAACCACCGCTTCAACCGCCCACAGGCGTGTCCCCCATTTCACAGACCCCGGGTTCCCCCCATCCCGCCTGCTATAGTCGGAAGGAATGCTCTTCTCTGTCCGCGCCGGCGCGCTGCTGGCTCTTCTGACCCTCCAACCCGCCTTCGGCCTGTCCATTATCCCGCACGCCAAATTGACTCAGGCGACGCTGGCGGCGTTTGACAACTATGTCCGCGGCCGCGAGGCGCTCATCGAGCGGCAGATCGCCGAGTGCCCTTTCCTTTGGGCCGACCAAAAGCCCGAGCGGATGCGCCGGTTGCAGCGCGCCGGCATGGTGGTTGAACCTTTCGCCGGCAGCGGAGCGGAAATCATCGGGGACGGTACGGTCCACGACTGGCTGGGCACGGTGTTCGTGCCCGGCGTCACACTCGAACGGACTCTGGCGGTGCTTCAAAACTACGACGCTCACAAGGTCAGTTTCGCTCCCGAGGTGACCGATTCGAAGTTGCGGCGGCGCAACGGCGACTTCTTCCAGGTCTACCTGCGGCTGCGCAAGCACAAGTTCGTCACCGTGGTGCTGAACACCAACTACGACATCACCTACCGGCGCGTGAGCCCGACGCGCGCGGCCAGCCGGTCCTACTCGACCCGAATCGCCGAAGTCGAGAAGCCGGGCACGGCGTCCGAACACGAACTGACGCCCGGCGACGATCACGGCTTCCTCTGGCGCATGCATTCGTTCTGGCGATTCGAGGAGCGCGACGGCGGCGTCTATGTCGAGTTCGAGGCCATTTCACTGACTCGCGACGTGCCGCGGTTCGTGAGCGCCATTGTCACCCCGGTGGTGCGCCAGCTTCCGCGCGAGTCGCTCGAAATGACGTTGCTCAACCTGCGGCGCGCGCTCAATCCGGCTTCTCCGCGCTGAACGGGTGCGTGCCCGATCGCGCCTCCCGGGGGCGGACAGATCCGTCGTGGGGCGCCTACCCCGGCGGGGCATCGGCGTCAAAACAAGGCTTCCCGGGCGCTCCGGCCCGATCAAGATGCGCCCAGATCTCATCGTTGATACGGTCCCGGCAGGCCATCCCGCGGGAAACGTGGGCCGCAGCCCACCGGTCCGGTTTGGCGACCACGCGACAAAGTGGCTAAGCCTGCGTTCCGTTCATGCAAACAACAGTCGCCCCTTCGGCTCCGGGATGAAACGCCCAAGTTCTCTGGCTGTTTCCAGCCATTCAGCGATAACGACTTCGACGTTAGCGAGCGCTTCTTGTCGTGTAGCGCCATCTGCCGCGCAGCCAGCCAATTCCGGCACCTCGGCGATAAATGCGTCGTCCTCGCTGCTCCAATACAGAATGACTTCGTACTTCGTCATTGCCCCTCCTCGGCCAGTCTATATTGAACCAGCACTCTGCGTACTTGTTTGACCTAGTACGGCTTCGCCATAGTTCCCTTCGGCTGAACGTTGAGGATCTCGTCAATGCCATCTCGAGTGAAGATATGATGGCTGCCTTTGACCCGCTCCGTGAAGCCGAGCCGCCGTAATAGCGTGCAGAGGTCGTGGAATCGGATGCCGGCATCCGAGGTGCCCTTCAAGACCCGCACGAGTACGGACGCACCCATACTTCATTATGCACACAGGGCCTAGTGTCCAGTCTTCCAGTCTTCCAGCAACTGGCTGGTAGATCCTCGGCTGTATCACGAGCGCGTTTTGCCGACTTCACGGGAGTGACCTCCCAGAACGCCGTCTTGGGACCGCCAACGGCAGAAGTCCGGGATGGCGACTACTTGTCAACTGGCGAGACCATTAGTCTCCGGTAACGCCGTTTTCCGGGAGCCTGCCTGCTCGCACGCCCGACACCGAAGCGCGGCGGGAGGCGGATCTAACAAACTTGGGCATGGCCGCATCACCCGCCTGTGAGCACCTTGGCTTTCAGAACTTCTTCTTCGAGAAGAGTCGCCATTCCGTCTGTGCTCGCCGCTTCTCGTCAGCCCAGCAGAAATCAGGGACATGCGAGTATATCTGCACATCTGCCATGAGAAGGATCATCGTGTTCATCTGGGCGATGTAGTTGAAGGTGAACGGTGGCTGTTTCACTCGCTGTAGTGTGCCCGTGAGAAAGACGTGACGGCTCACCGGATAGAAAACCGCGTCAGCATTCTTGAACCCCACCATCTCGCCCCTGGGACCGTCAAGGCAGACGGGATTGTCTGATGCGATGAATCTCCCCTTCTCGCTGAATGACGCTCCCCAGAAGCGCTCTCTGAGCAGTGGCATGATGCCCTCAACGTCCTTAAACGCTCTCTGCATGTACCAATCCGTTTCGACCACGATATTGAACTTTCCCGATTCGAAGAATGTCTTGGAGCGCTCGTAGTCGGCCCCTGGAGCGTCCGGATTAATCCCCGCCTCCTGCAATCCGGCTCTCCATGTTTCAGG
>JAUYBU010000123.1 GCA_030693045.1 Bryobacterales bacterium
CACGAATGGAATCAGCAGGTTAATGGAGCGTCCAATGATTGGACCGGTCAACTAAGAGATAACCGGCCAATCTGTCTGATTCTTAAGCGCTTACGCTGAAACTGAGGTTCAGACAGATTGGGCCGGTTATCCGCTGGACAATCTGCTAGTGCTGCTCTGCGATCAGGACACCGGCTCCTACCTGCTCGCCGCCGACAAGGAGACAGGCCGGGTGAAATGGAAAGCCGAGCGGCCGCACGTCACCCGTTCCTACTCCACTCCCGCGGTTTTGAGGCCTGCACGCGGCGCGGCCGAAGTGATCGTGCCGGGCTCCCATGAACTGGCTGGCTACGATGCCGGGTCAGGAGAGAAACTCTGGTGGATCCACGGGATGTCCTGGCAGCCGAAATCGACTCCGGTCATCGACGGGGACATGATTTATGCCCACTGGTGGGAGACTGGCGGCGAAGCCGAAGCGCCCGCCAAAACGCCGCCCTTCGCCGAGATGCTGGCAAAGTACGATTCCAACCACGACGGGAAACTGTCAGCCGAGGAACTCGCGCCGGATCCGCGCCTACAGAAGGGATTGCCCGACAACGATCTCGGCGGGGACGGCTATCTCGACGAGAGCGATTGGAACGCCCACGGCGCGCGCCGGGCCTCGCGGAACGCGCTGCTCGCAGTCCGCCATGGCGGCCGCGGCGACCTGACCGATGGGCGCAACGTTTTGTGGAGCATGCAGAAATTCCTGCCGAACGCGCCATCGCCGCTTCTCTACCGAGACGTCTTGTACCTGATCAAGGATGGGGGAATACTCACCAGCGTTGATCCGGCAACCGGCCGGATTCTGAAACAGGGCCGGCTTCCGGGTGCGCTGGATGTGTACTATGCCTCACCGGTGGCCGGCGCTGGAAACGTCTATCTCCTCAGCCAGAGCGGCAAGATGACGGTTTTGAAGGCGGGCGGGCAGTGGGAGGTCTCCTCGCTCAACGATTTCGAAGAGGATTGTTTCGCCACGCCCGCCATCGCCGGCAGTTCGATTTACGTGAGGACCCGCCAGACGCTGTACTGTTTCAGAGCGCAGGAGGAATGACTCCGGGCCAAGTCTTAGTTTGAAGCGTTACCACGGCGCCGGTACCCGACACGACGGAATTGCGAGGTGTGGGTCTCTTCCCGATCGAGAAAGCTCTTCACTCGGCCCAGAAACGCCCCGGTCGGCTCCCGCTCCCTCCGTCCCCACTTGGCCAGCGTGCCCTGGTCCACGCCGATCTCCCGTGCGGCTTCCTTCTGTGGGCGCGCGAAAGTGTTGTTTCCGTGAAGCCAGCCCGGAGTGTCCCCGGATTCTTCTACAGCTTCTGACGGTCGCGGCTCGGAAACGATTCCGAGCCGCGCGCGTCAGCAAGCGGAAGAACCGAATCATGCGGTCAGAGACCTAGAAAACCAGCTTCAACGCAAACTGGATTATGCGTCCGTCACGCGCCGCGGTGATGCGTCCGAACGTACCCGCGCTCACCGTGGCGTTCGGGTTCGAGAAGTTAACCTGATTCAAAGCGTTGAAGAACTCGGAGCGGAACTGCAACTTCCGGCGCTCCCATAAATTGAAGTCCTTCAGGATAGAGAAGTCGGTATTGCTCATAGCCGGTCCGCTTATCAGGCCCCGGCCCGCATTGCCATAAATCCCCCGCTGCACCAGCCGCGGTTGCACGAACGCCGAGGTATTAAAGAAGTTGTTGATGAACGCCGAGCGCGAGGGATGGTCGAGGACAATGTTGCCCCTGGTCGTATCGGGCGCCAGCAGGGCGTGTTGTTTGCCGCCCGCGCCCGTACCGTCGAGGGCCACATCGCTGCCCATGACGAACGTCAGTGGCCCGCCGCTCTGCGCGGTAGTGATACCGGTGAAAGTCCAGCCGCTTAGAACTCCGTTCAGTGCCTTGCTGGAAGACTTCCACTGCGGCGACCACAGCCAGGAAGCGACGAACGCGTGACGGCGGTCCCAATCGGACCGGCCGCGCTCATCATGGAGGTTGAACGGATTTGCAACGGTGCTGCCGAGATTGGGGGTTGAACTGCTGTCGATCGACTTGGAGAGGCTGTAGGACGCCATTACCGTCAATCCGCGGCTCAAGCGGTTGGTGAGTTGGGTCTGCCAACTGTGATACCAGCTTCGGAAGTCGTTGCCAAGCAGCCAGCCGGTGGGCGCCAGGATACCCGGCTCATACATTACCCGGTCATTCGCATTCTGGTCCGAAGGCGCCGAACCGTCACGCGCCGAGTTGACGAAGCGGGCGGGGTTATACGTGCGCAGGGCCTCGATCTTGGTACCGATTTTGCCCGCGTAGGCCGACTCGATCAGCAGGCTTGAAGTGACCTGCCGCTGGACCGAGAGGCTGAACGATTGAATGTAGGGCGACCGCAATGTGGGGCCGATGAACAGGCCCGCCACGGGCAGCGGGAACAGCGGGCAACTGTAGCCCGGGTAGGCCGCGATCTTGGTGCAGCCGAACGCGCCGGTGGTCTCAACGGGCGGGTTGGCCAGTCCCAGCGACCCGAACGGATTGTCCAGCCGTCCGCTATAAATGATGGTCTTGCCGGCAAACGGCGCGTTCTCCTGGGCCAGCGAATCCGCGTTGATGCTCTCATAGAACAGTCCGTAACCACCGCGGACGGCGGTCTTGCCGTTGCCGAAAACATCCCAGGCAAAACCCAGCCGCGGGGCGAAGTTGTTCAGATCGCTATTCACGATACCGCGCGGCACGTCGCCCGGAAACAGGATGCCGGGGGGCGCGTCGGGCACTACCTTCGACTGCTGATAGGGCCGCACCGTAGTGATCCGATCGGTCCTGTCCACCCAGGGCAGATACGGCTCCCAACGAACGCCGTAGGTGAGGGTAAAACGGGGGTGAACCTTGAATTGGTCCTGGAAGAACATGGAGTGGGCGTTGGTGATGGCGTCGGTATCGCGCACGCCGAAGTTCATAGACAAACTGCTAAACCTGCCCAGCATGAAATCGGCGACGGCGTTTCCAGTCGCGTCGCCGGTCACCGAAAAATTCGGCGTACTGATCCAGGCCTGCCGGAATTGCAGTCGCAGCCACTCATAGCCGAACTTGAACTGGTGTCTTCCACGGGTCCAGTTCAGGCCTTCCTTGATTTGGAAGTTGGTGCTGTAATACCGCGAGTTGGAACCGCTGCCCAGGACAAAATTGCCGCCCACGTTCACCGAGAGGGCGCCGGTAGGGATGTAGCGCGGCATGTTGATGCCCAGTTCCGTGGGTTCCACGGTCTTGTTCTGCGCGACCGATGAGTTGCTTCGCAGCCAGGAGAACGTGGCTTGGTTCAGCAGTGTGGGGCTGAACATGTAGGTGTCGTTCACGGCGACCTGGTGCGTGTACTGCGACGTGCTGTCCGACATGAAGTTGGCAATACTGCCGCCGCCGGGAAGCGGATTGAAGCGCAGGTTGTGATCGAGGAAGTAAGAGCCGAAGATGCGGTGCTCGGAACTCGGGTTCCAGTCCGCGCGGCCCATGAACATGTCGCCGCGGAGCGGGCTGGCGCTCAACGCGACCAGGCTTCCGCCCGGAGCGTCCGGAACGAACGAGAGCAGCTTCTTGGCTGCCGGGCTGATGCAGCCGGCGGAAATCCTGTTGCCTGCCACACAGGGCGCCCCGGTGATGGAATCCAGCAGCGGTTTGCCGGTAAGCGGATCGTTAGGATTCGACAGCGCCCTGCTTAGCGCGCTGAAATCCCCGTTCCGCTGCACCGTGGTAGGCACGAACGCGGTCACCGACTGCGCTTCCCGACGATCGCGGACGCCCTGATAGGACCCGAACACGAACACCTTGTCCTTCCGGACCGGCCCGCCGGCGGCGCCGCCGAACTGGTTCTGGTGTATGGCTGCCACGCGCGGCGCAAAGAAATTCCGTGCGTTCAGGTGATTGTTGCGCAGAAACTCCCACGCCGAGCCGTGCAGCTCGTTCGTGCCCGTTTTCGAGATCACGGTAACCTGGGAGCCGGGATTCCGCCCGTATTCCGGGGCAAAATTGTGGGTGAGTATGCGGACCTCCTGCGTGGCGTCCGGAGGCGGAAAATTCACGCCTGTGTTGCGTGACGGGTTATTGAAGAATCCGCCGTTGAAGGTGAAGGCATTCATGTTTGTCCGGCCGCCGTTGACGCTCATAGACGGCCCGGTGCGCGATTCGGTCATCTGCTGCGGCGCTGAAACGCCCAACACCCCGGGCAGAATGCCCGCCAGAGACATGATATTGCGGCCGTTGAGCGGCAGGTCGACGACGCGCCGGTCGTCCAGCAACCCCGACAGGGTCGGGCTGACCGTATCGACCAGCGGCGGTGCAGCCGTTACCATGATTTGGGTTTCCACCGACCCGACGTCGAGCGAAGCATCGACGCGCACGTTCTGGTTGATGGTCAGCCCCACTCCCTTGCGCACCTGCTTCTGGAAACCGCGGACTTCGAACGTCATTTCGTAGTCGCCCGGCGGCAGCGCCACGAAGTTGTAGAACCCTTCCGTGTTGGTCTGGCTGGTCCGTGCGGTCTGCTGCTGCGTCAGCCGGGCCGTGACAGAGACCCCGGGCACGGCTGCGCCCGAAGGATCTTTGACGTAACCGCCGATGGTGCCGGTGAGCTGCGCTTCGAGCCGCCCGCTGCAGAACGTAAGCAGAGCGACCGCCATAGCCACGGCAAAGAGAAGGTTGCACGTAAGTTTCCGATTGCACGAATTCCGCATTGTGGGTCTCCTATACGCCTCTTTAAAGGACATTGTACCAACTCTCGCCAGGGTCCGGTAAAGTGTTGAGGATCAAACCATTTCGGGCTGAAACGACGCTCTACTTTGCACCTGGTAACACGAGTGTTGGGGTCACGCAGCGCGGACGTTCCAGGGATACTCCCGGCGAGTCCGAAGGGAAAGCGTCTGGTTGGCGATCAACCCTCGAATCCGGCCGGGAGGCCACACGCCGGAGGTTCTTTGTTTCCGTTTAGCGTGCAAGCGTAGACGGTGGTCTCGAACGTAGGCGCGCGGGACGCGGAGGTCGTTCTACCGGGCGGCACCGTCCCGGCAGGAGTTTTGCTCGACCGCGGCCATCCGGAAAACCTCGCGAATCACATCCGCCTCCGACATCGCCGGACCTGGAATTGGATCCTCGGAGAGAACCGGGCGGGCGTTCCGCTTCTCGCCGACGGGCGACGCCGCGGGGGCCGCCGGCGCAGGGCTGGACCGTCAGGGCGCTCCACGCATGGCCCGGCGTCCGCTCCAGCTTCCCGAAGAGGCCGGCGAAGTACTCCATCACCTCGTCCCGGGGGCGTTGGCCCGCCGCCACCAATGCCAGCAGGCCCTTCATCGCGGCGGATCTCACGTACCCGTTCGCCTGCTCGTTCTCGATCAGCGCCGTCATGCCGCTCAGATCACCGCCCGAGACCGAGGCCAGGATCCGGGAGCCGAGAAGATCCGCACCAGCAGCGGGAAGGCTCGGGTCTCGCGGAAGCGGGCCAGCAGGAACATGGCGTAGGTGAGCGCCATGTAGTCCGGCTCTCTCGCGTAGCGTCACGGGTCGTCGGCGACGGCTTCGAGGATGCGCAGGAGTTCGGGAACGATCTCGTCGCGCCGGGCGAGGGCTTCGATCACAGCGGCCCTGGCGAAGTAGCTACGAGCCTTCCAAACTCATCCTAACCGCAAACCGCCTTTCCCGTCTGGCTACAGCGGGCAGCGGGGCGATCTGAGCCGCCCGAGAGGCCACTCCCGCCCGCGGCTACCTGGCCGACTTGATGATCTCAGGCGGGGCGATGGAGCGGAGGTATTCGAATGCCTGGAGGTGGAACTTGCTGAATTCCGGGTCCGGGATTCCGTTGGGAGGAGTGGGCGCGTTCCCGTAGGGAAGCTGGAACATGTCGTGGTGGTAATTGTGGTACCCGCCATACTTGCGCACGGCCGCGTTCTGAGCCAGGTGCCACTCCATCTTCGTGTTTTCGTTGCCGCCGAAATCCCGGATGCCGCAGCGGGCCGGCTCGTCGTCGATCACCGGCTTCTGGTAGGCTTCCACCAGTTGCCGGATCTCCAGCGGGGCGATCTCCCAGAAGTTCCCTTTCGACGTCCTGCGCGTGGTGTGCGGGCAGAGAATGTCCAGGACCACGTTTTCCGCGTGGGTCGCCTTCACGCTCGAACTCCCGGGAGAATTGCCGACCAGCCGCAACGGATCGAGCCACTTGATCAAGCGGGTGTGATCGACCACGCTTTCGCAGTACTCGTTCCAGATCTCGAAGAAGACGTTGCGGTAGGAGCGCAGCTCATCGGTGATGAGCCGGATGTATTCGTTGCGAGTCTCGACGGGATAGACCATATAATGCGAGAACAGGGCCAGTTCGATCACCATGCCCTGCTTGTCAGCCGCGGCGAGCAAGTCCTTCAAGCGCGCCACCGCGTCCGGGTTCAAGCGCGGCTTTCGCGGCTCGAACCGCCGGTCGCGGCCCTCCATCTCGGGATACACATAGAGCGAGCAACCCGGGCATTCGTCGATCCATCCGTTGGTGAGGCGCCAGTCGCCCCATATACGCAGGGAGGTGATGCCGTACGACTTGAACCGGCGTAGCGTTTTCTCGCGGGACTCGGGCGATTTATTGAACTCCTTGTTGTATAGCGCGTTGAAAAAGCTGAGACCTTGAAAATAGAACGGTTTGCCATCGAGTAGGAACCGCGTTCCCTGGATGGCTAGAACGGAGGTTGTTGGCCGTCGCGGAACGGGGGTTGCCGCTGGGTTCTCCTGGCCGGCCGCCGGCGGCAGGATGGCCAGGGCGGCCAATGCAGATATTAAGATCTTCATGTATGCATCACCTTGATGTCGTCCAGAGGATGATACTGCCCGCTCCCCGGCAAGTCAATCCCGACTCCGCTGGCCGCTCACTGGAAGTTCTCCGCCAACATCAGATTGCTGCCCAGCAGATTATATCGGTCATACAAGAGCCACCGGCCATCGTGGGAAGCGCCCAACCTCCCAAACGCGTTATCCGCGCTCGTGATCACCCGCTTGATCTTCCCGTCCGCGAAATTGAAGAATTGAAGCGCATAACCTTCGGCCACTTCCGAACCGAAATACACTCCTTCGTCCACCAGTGCGAAGTCGTAGGTGCGAAGCAGCGGCTCTTCGATGACCGGGGTTTCTCCGCCACCGCTCAGGGCCAATTTCCACAAACTCATTCGACTGTAGCCCGTGGAGAAAGGCGCTTTCGCATAATAAAGGAACTTCCCGCCGGTGGACTCAAATGCAGCATCCCCGCCCCTCTTTGTCACCTGAATCGGCTCTCCCCCGCCAGCGGGGGCTCTCCAAACTTGGGACTCTCCGGTGCGGTTGGAGGCAAAATAGATCCACTTCCCATCGCCAGACCAACTCGGGTTATCGTCTTGCGCCGGGTTGTCGGTGATGCGCCGCGGCTTACCTCCACCCACACTCACCGCTAAGATGTCATACTGACCGTCCAGCAAAACGTCGAAAGCAATTCGGTTGCCGTCCGGGGACCAACGAGGCGTTCCCACGAGGTCCCCTTTGAAGTGGGTCAACTGGATGAGGTTTGAACCATCGGCGTCGCAGATCCAGATCTCGTAGAATCCGGAACGCGCGGACGCAAAGGCGATTTTCCGACCGTCAGGGGAATAGCGGGGACAAGAGTCCACCGCTGTCGACGCGATCAGCCTGGCTGGCGGGCCCGCGGGTGAGCCCGGACGGGATAGCTCCAGACGCCAGATGTCCGGGTCCCAGGAACCTCGCGTGTAGACCAGGCGGCGCCCGTCACGGGATAGGGCAGGCTGGTTTCCAAACTCTCCGACCGAAAGTTTGACTGGAACTGCCGATCCGGATGCCGCAATCTTCCACACCCCCCCCTCCCCCCCGACAAACAGGATATTACCGCTGTCCGGCGTCCAGACAGGGTAATTGGCGGCGAGTCGCCACTCGGGAGAGGTAAGCCGCCTTGGCTCACCCTGCGGCGAGAGAGCTTTGGATAGTGAAAGCAAGTAAAGACTCAATCCGCGAGCAAAGGTCAAACTCCGACCGTCGGGGGAAAAGGCAGGGGATCCATCGCCCGTAAACATCGCTAAGGCAGAGGGGGTGGTGATCTGTCGTTTCTCGCCGGATTCCACCGACACAAGGAACAACGCCGGGGGCTCGCTCGCGGAAGGCTGGTCGCTGGTCACAAGCCATGTGCTGTCCGGAGACCAGTCTAATCGGCCACGCGCATAGGCCCCCCAGAGCACCCATCCAGGCGCCTGGATCTCAGCCAACTTACGCTCCGGTCCCCCTAAAGCCGGGACCAGAAGCACGGAGGCTCTCCCGCCGCCCAAGTCCCGGAGGAACGCAATGTGCTCGCCGTCCGGGGCCCATGCCGGGGCGAAATCCCGGGCCGGATCGAAAGTCAACCGCAGCGGTTTTCCCCCACCGATCCGCTTCCTGTAAATGTCAAAACTGTCCTGCTTCTCCCCGTTCCACGCGTACACCACTTCGTTACCATCGGGCGAGAAACTGGCGGACATCTCAATCCCCGGTGCGGAGGTCAGGGGAACGGCCGGCCGCGCTGTTTCCCGAGCGGGCGGGGCGGGTCGGAAATGCCACAGGAGCGCGGCCGCGACGATTATTACCAGCAGTGCGGCGGCATACACGAAAGGACCCACGCGCCGCGGCGGCTTTTGCGCGGGGCCGGCCGGAGATCCCGATTCGAGTTCCTCCTTCAGGTCCTCCAGCGCCAGTTTCACGTCATCCATGTGCTGGATGCGGCGCTCGGGTTGCTTGCGCTGGCAGCGCCGGATTAGTTTCGCCAGATCCGGCGGCACTTCCGGAGCCAGCGGCGGCGGTTCCTTCTCGATGATGGCTGCCAGCGTCGAGACGCTAGAGTCGCCCTGGAACGCCCGCTTGCCGCTCACCATCTCATACAGGACCGAGCCGAAACTGAAGATGTCCGACCGGGCGTCAACGCTTTTACCTTCGGCCTGTTCGGGGGACATGTAGGCCACCGTCCCCACAATCGCGCCCGCTTCGGTCTCCGCGCGCAGAGTCGCGGTGCTGTCGGACTCGCCGGGCGCTGGCCGTTCGATCAGCTTGGCCAGACCAAAGTCCAGAACCTTCACCGCGCCATCCGCGCCGACCATGACGTTAGCGGGCTTCAGGTCGCGATGCACGATGCCTGCCCGGTGCGCCGCCACCAGTCCGTCGGCGATCTGGATGGCGTACTCTATCACCTCGCGCAGCGGCAGACCCTTGCGCCCGATGCGTTGAGCGAGGGTGCGGCCCTCGACGTACTCCATGGCGATGAAGACAACTCCGTCCACTTGGTCGATGTCGTGAATGGTGACGATGTGGGGATGGTGCAGCGCGGAGGCGGCCCGCGCTTCCTGCTCGAACCGCCGCCGGCGCCCGGGATCGGCCACGCTCTCCGGCGGCAGCACCTTCAACGCCACCTGGCGCTTCAGCTTCGAGTCCCGGGCACGGTACACCTCGCCCATCCCGCCCCGGCCCAGCCGGCCCAGCACTTCGTAGCGGCCCAGATTGCGGCCCGTCAAATCCTCCGTCACCGCCGAGACATACTGCCGCGCCGCGACTTCGAGGGCCGGCTTCTCCAGGAAGTCGTCCGCCCCTTGCGCGTGACCCAGCAGCGATTCCACTTCGCGGCGCAACTCGTGGTCTTCTCCGCAAGCTTCGGCCAGGTAGGGTTCCCGCTCCGCTGGCTCGCGGGCCAGCGCCCGCTCGTAGAGTACCTCGATCCGTTGCCACCGTTCAGGCGTCACGACCGTTGCCCCGTTTCATCTCGCGCCGCAACCAGACCTTGGCCAGCTTCCAATCCCGCAAAACCGTCTGGGGTGAGACGCGCAGAGTTTCCGCGATCTCCTCGACCGTGAGATCGACGAAGAACTTCAGCTCCACCACTTGGCTTTTGCGGGGGTCCACGGCGGCCAGCGCCTCGAGGGCGTCATCCAGCGCGACCAGGTTGGGGCATTCGGGCTGGCCCAGGTCCAGGTTCTCGTTCAAGGACACGGGCCGTGCCCCGGCGCCCCGCTTCTGGTAGTGGCGCGAGCGGGCGAAGTCCACCAGAATCCGACGCATCAACCGGGCGGAAACGGCGAAGAAGTGGGCTCGGTCCTGCCAGCGCACCTGCTGGCAATCCACCAGCCGCAGGTAGGTTTCGTTAGCCAGCGCCGTGGTCTGGAGGGTGTGGCCGGTATGCTCCCCGGCCATGTAGCAGTGGGCCAGGCGCCGCAACTCCTGGTAGACCACCGGAATCAGCCGATCCAACGCGTCTTGGTCCCCCTGGCCCCAGGCCATCAGGAGCCCTGTCAATTCCTGTCTGGACGGACTCACCACGCCCCCCTCGGTTCGGCGCTTACGTCGATTGCCGTGAGTATAGCACGCGGCCCCCGATTTTCTTTTTCCGCCGTTGTTGTTTTCCGGCTCGATTCCCGCCTTCCCGGATGCAGCAGGAGGGAATATGGGAATCGGCGAAAAGATTGTTTGGGCAGCGCTTTTTCCCCTGTGCCTGGCAGTTCACGGCGAGGCTGAGACGCGAGTCATTGTGACGGTGGACGATTATGCCGGTATCACGCCCGGCGCACTCGGCAGGGCGGAGAGCGTGGCCGCCAGGATCCTTCATCGGGCCGGGATCGAGATGGTCTGGCAGAACCGTTCGCGTTCCGAGGCCGGGCATGAAGCGCCTAGGGGAACCGAAGCATTTCGAAAGTTCCGACATCACGCTGAGAATCCTCTCGCGCCGGATGGCCCTGCGGTTGGGGCCTGACGGTCACGGCGTCAATTCCTCGCTGGGCATGGCGCTGCCTGGGGGGGAGCAGGGGCTGGGCTCGCTGGCGTACATTTATTTTCATCGCATCCAGAAACTGGCCCGGCTGGTGGAGCGACACACGCGGACCGAGGAGGTCATTCTGGGTCACGCAGTGGCTCACGAAATCGGCCATCTGTTGCTGAACACGCCGATGCACTCGGCCGCGGGCATCATGCATGTCCCTTGGGAGGGAACGGATCTGGCCCGCGCGCTGGAAGGTGGGCTGGTTTTCACACCGGCGGAGGCCGCACAGATGCAGGCGAACCTGCGCGCCCCCGCGCGCGGCTCGGAAGAAGCCCGCGTCACACGTGTTAACCCACTTTCGGGAGCGTCTCAGTAGGATTCCTACCGATTCCCGGAGTGTGCTGGTAACCACAGTAAACTAACTTTCGGCAACTCACTGATTTTCCGGGGACGGCCCGTATGGCCGGAGGATTGCAATACTGAAAGACAGTTGATTCTCAATGGCTGGGGTTTGAATCTAAGTAAGCAGAGCGAGCACGCTTCTTAATCCGGTCTTTACCAGGAGGTAGACGCGTGAACAATAACTCTCCCGAGCAACGCCCGAACCATGCAGTTGGGATTACGCTTTGTCTTCTGATCGATTCACAGGGGCGGGGGCGGCCCCGCCCCTGCCTCATAGTCTGTCTTTGACCGGCAGCGACTCTCCTTGGTATCTTGTCTGTGTTGCTTCAGCATGGAAGGTCTTGTCTTGAGTAAGTGCGACCTGTACAACACTTCTGCAATGGCTGCCGGTTACGCTAACTCGCGGCCGGCGGTGCATCCGCGCATCATCGAGATGGTGCGCCAACGCCTGCGACTGACAAGGCGCCTGGATTGCGCTCTGGATGTGGGGTGCGGCGCGGGCCTGTCCACCAGGCCGTTGGAGTTGATAGCCCGGCATTGCGTGGGGATCGAGCCGGCGGAAGCGATGCTCAAGTGGAGTTCGAGAGTAGCGCCCAACGCTTCATTCGCAGTTGGCGCCGCCGAGGCGTTGCCGGTGCGTTCTCATTCCATCGACATCATCACGGCTGCGGGGTCGCTGAACTACGCCGACTTGAGTCTGTTTTTCCCGGAGGCCGCGCGCGTGCTCGCGCCCGGGGGCGTTCTGGTGATTTACGATTTCTCGGAGGGCAGAAACTTCCGGGGACCGGTTAGTCTCGATACATGGTACTCGGAGTTCTTGCGCCGCTACCCGAGGCCGTCCGGTTCCGGTCACGAGATCAGCCCGGAGTCACTTGGTTCGCCCGGCTCCGGTTTTCGGCTGAGCGGTCATGAGTATTTCGAGATCGGGCTGAGGTTGAATCCGGACTCCTACCTGGACTACGTCATGACCGAGACAAACGTGGCTCAGGCGGTATGGAACGGGGTTTCGGAACGGGAGATTCGAGCGTGGTGCGCCGGGACGCTGGCGCTTGTTTTTCAGGGGGAGGCTCGGGAGGTCCTGTTTCGGGGGTATGTCGCGTGGCTGGTGGCGGAGTGAGGGGCTCGGGTCGCTTGGGGGACACGCCTGTGGGCTAGTCAGACGATGGTTCGCGTGAAGGTAGCCCGGAGTGTCCCCGAGTCTCATCTCGTGACCATTGGGACGAAAATCACCGGGATGTCGCTGCGGCGTTTCAGTTTTCCATCCTTCAGCTTGTCGATGACGACGATCTCCTGGGAGAACGGACCGGCGCCCACGGGGGCCACCAGACGCCCGCCCGGCTTGAGCTGATCGAGGAGCGCCTGGGGGACTTCGGGTGGCGCGGCGGTCAGCAGAATCCGGTCGAAGGGCGCCTTTTCAGGCCAGCCCTGGTAGCCATCGCCAGTCCGAGTTACAACATTCTTCAAACCCAGTTGCTGGAACGTCGCGGCGGCCGAGCGCGCCAGTTCCGGCACGATCTCGATGGTCCAGACCTGTTTGACCAGCGCGCTCAGGACCGCCGCCTGGTAGCCCGAGCCGGTGCCGATTTCAAGCACCGTCAGGTCCGGCGCCGTGCGCAGCAGCTCGCTCATGTAGGCGACGATGTAGGGCTGCGAGATGGTCTGGCCGTGACCGATGGGGAGCGGGCGGTCGTCGTGGGCCATCGCGCGGATGCTCGGGGGGACGAACAGGTGCCGCGGCGTCGCGCGCATGGCGGCGAGCACACGGGCGTCGCGCACGCCGCGCGCCTGGATGTCGGACTTCACCATGTTTTCGCGGCGTCCGGCGTACGGATCGCCGGTTTGAAGAAGCAGCAGCGCCCAAACGGCAACCACACCCATACCCGCATCGTACGCCTTGTGGCGTACAATGTCCATCGTGACTTCATCTCAAGACAAACCCGGACTGCTGCGGCAGTTGGGTATCGTTAGCGCCACCGCGCTGGTCATTTCGAACATGATCGGCGTGGGCATTTTCACGACCACCGGATTCCTGGCCGGCGACCTGGGCAGCCCCTCGATGGTCCTGACCATCTGGGTTGTCGGGGCGATCGCCGCGCTGGCCGGCGCGTTCTGCTACTCGGAGCTGGGCATCAACTTCCCGAGTTCGGGCGGCGAGTACGTCTACCTCACGCGCGCCTTCGGCCCGACCTGGGGATTCGTGGACGGGTGGGTTTCCTTCTTCGCCGGATTTTCGGCGCCCATCGCGGCCGCCGCGCTGGCGTTCTCCGACTATCTCGGCTACTTCTTTCCCTGGGCCCAGTCGGCCAATGCCGCCTATGTGATCGGTTCCGGCACGTTCGGGATCAAGCTGGGCGGCGCGCAACTGCTGGCGTGCGGCCTGATCGCTCTTTTCACGTTGTTGAATTTCTTCGGCGTCAGCCGCGTGGCCAAGATCCAGAACGTTCTCACGGGCACCAAGGTCCTGGTGGTGATCAGCTTCGTGGTGTTCGGTTTCCTGTTGGGCAAGGGAAACTGGCAGCACTTCTCGATGCCCGCCGTGCGCACGTCGGTCAGCCCGCTGTACCTTCAATTCGGCATCAGCCTGTTCTTCATCTACATGAGTTACAGCGGCTGGAACGCGGCCACTTACGTAGCCGAGGAGTTACGCCAGCCGGCGCGCACGCTTCCCATCGCGCTGACCATTGGCACGGTGCTGGTGACGGCGATCTACGTGGCCCTGAACATGGTGTTCATATACGGCGCGCCGCTGGAAGACATGAAGGGCGTGGTGGCGATCGGCTCGCTGGCCGCCAAACGGCTGTTCGGCCCCGAGATCGCGGGCATCTACAGCGCGCTGATGGCGCTGTCGCTGGTCTCGACGGTCAACGCGATGGTCACGATCGGCCCGCGCGTCTACTACGCCATGGCGCAGAATAAGGCGTTCTTCCCGATCGCGGCCAGAGTCAGCCGCCGGTGGCACACACCGGTGGTTGCCATTAGCTTGCAGGGGTTGTGCGCCATGCTTCTGACGCTGACGCCCTTTGCGAACCTTTTGCAGTACATCGGCTTCACGCTCAACTTTTTCGCCGTGATGGCGGTCTCTTCCTTGTTCATTTTCCGCCGGCGCCCGGAGTGGCAGAAGTTGAAGGTGGTGAACTTCGCCTGGCCGCTGATGCCGTCGATCTTTCTGGTGATCGGCCTGTGGACCACGCTCATTGGATTCTGGCTCAGGCCCGGAATCTCGGCGGCGGCGGTGCTGACGGTGGCGACCGGCGCGCTGATCTACCATTTCCGGGTGAAGAAGTTCGCCGACGCCTGAAGAAACCGGGGACGGGGCACTCGAAATAAATGGACCATACCAGGCTGACGCATTTTCTTTTGGACGGGAGGTGGGTGCGCGACGAGATCCGGAAGGAATGCCTTCCGCGGGTGGAGCGGATGGTGGCGCAGGCGGGCCGGCCGCCGTGCCTGGTGGTGATTCTCGCGGGCAGCGACCCGGCTTCGGAAATCTACGTGCGCGGGAAAGTGAAGGCGTGCCAGGAGCTGGGGATCGCGAGCGAGAAACTCACTCCCCCGGCCAGCGTGACGACGGCGGAACTGCTGGCCGAGATCGACACGCTCAACCGCCGCGAGGACGTTGACGGTATCCTGGCGCAATTGCCGCTGCCCAGGCAGGTGGACACTCGCGCGGTGCTGGCCGCGATACTCCCGGAAAAGGACGTCGACGGCCTGCATCCGGTGAACGTCGGGAACCTGGTGGCTAATCGCGCCGGGCTTCGGCCCTGCACGCCCTCGGGCATCATGGAACTGCTGCGGCGCTACGAAATCCCGGTGGCGGGGCGGCGCGCCGTGGTGGTGGGCCGCAGCGACATCGTCGGCAAGCCGATGGCCCTGCTGCTGCTGCATCAACATGCGACCGTGACGATCTGCCATTCCCGCACCGCGGACCTGGCACAGGAGTGCGCGCGCGCCGACATCCTGGTGGCCGCGATCGGGCGGCCGGCCTTCATCCGCCGAGAGTTCATCAAGCCCGGCGCGACGGTGATCGACGTCGGTATGAACCGGCTATCGGATCGCGCCCAGGTGATCTCGCTGCTGGCGGGGGCGCCGGAAAAGTTGGCCCTGTTCGAGAAGAACGGAAGCGTTCTGGTGGGAGACGTGCATCCCACCGAGGTCGCCGAAATCGCGGGCGGCTACACTCCGGTGCCGGGCGGCGTGGGACTGCTTACCATCGCGATGCTGATGGTGAACACGATTGATGCGGCCCAGCGGAGGCTCGGGCTATGCTCCGCGTAGGACTCACCGGAGGGCTGGCGTCGGGCAAGAGCCACGTGGGCCGCGCGCTGGCCGGGTTGGGCTGCGAGGTGATCTCGGCCGACGAACTGGGCCACCTGGCGCTGGAAGCGGATGGCGAAGCGTGTGCCCCGGTAGTCCGCGAATTCGGCCGCGGTATCCTGGATGAAGGAGAGCGTATCGACCGGCGCAAGCTGGCCGCCGAGGTCTTCGGCGATCCGGATCGCCTGGAGTTGCTGAACAGCCTGGTTCACCCGGTGGTGATTCGCCGCGAAGAGGAGCTTATCGCGCGGGCGGCGGCGCGCGATCCGAACGGTATCGTGGTGGTGGAAGCAGCCATTCTGATTGAAACGGGAAGCTGGCGGCGGTTCGAACGGCTGATCCTGGCGGTCTGCCCGCTGGAAGCCCAGGTGGAGCGCGCGATGCACCGCGACGGAATCACTCGGGAGCAGGCGCTGATGCGCATCGCCCGGCAGATGCCCTTGGAAGAAAAGAGAAAGTACGCGCACTACGTGGTGGACACGTCGGGCGCCAGAGAAGAGACCGACAGGCAGACCCTGGCGGTTTTCCAATCCCTTCGGAGCATTCAAAAAGTATGAAGAAGCATCGGTTTCTGATCATTTCCGCGTTTCTGATCGCGGCCTTCGTCTACATGACGACGAAGCTTCCCTTCGTCCGGCGGTTCGGCGATTTCGCGCCGGTGGGGCGGCTTTGGAGCGGCCCCAACGTGGCGCGCGGCGCGGGCCTCAGCTCCGACGAGGTCAACAACATCGAGATCTACAAGAACGCTCACACGGCGACGGTGAACATCACCAGCACGGTCTACCGGCGGGGCTGGTTCATGCAGATCGTCCCGGACACGGGCACCGGCTCGGGCTTCCTGATCAGCGCGGACGGGAAGATCCTGACCAACGACCACGTGGTGAGCGGGCGCGCGCCCGAAGTGCAGGTGACGCTGGCCGACAAGAGCCGGTACAAGGCGGAAGTGCTGGTGCGGGATCCGACCAACGACCTGGCGCTGATCCGCATCACTCCCAAGAAGAAGGAGCGCTACCTGCCGTTGGGCGATTCCGACGGAATCCAGGTGGGCCAGAAGGTATTGGCCATCGGCAATCCGTTCGGCTTGGAGGGCACGCTGACCACCGGGATCATCAGCTCGCTTGGCCGGACCATCGCCGATGAGCGGGGCCGCGAGTTGGAAGGGATGATGCAGACCGACGCCGCGATCAACCCCGGCAATTCAGGCGGGCCGCTGCTGGACTCGCAGGGCAACGTGATAGGCATCAACACGGCGATCCTTGGGCCGGGGTCCAATATCGGGATCGGCTTCGCCATGCCGATCAACAAGGCCAAGTCGATGCTGGACGACTATTCGGCCGGCCGCCGCTACCAGCGTCCGCGGCTGGGAATCGCGGTGGTCTATGTGATGGGCGATCTGGCCGAAGCGATGGAATTGCCGGCCGAAGGCGGCCTGTTGATTCAGGAAGTGAGCGCCAGCAGCCCCGCCGCGGCGGCCGGACTGCGCGGCCCGAGCCGGTGGGTCACCATCGGGCTGAACGAGGTGGGCATCGGTGGGGACCTGATTATGGCCATCGACGGCAAGCCGGTCGACCGGGGCGACGCGTTGAGCCGCGCGCTAAGCCGCAAGCGGGCGGGAGACACAACCGAACTGCTGATCTCCCGCGGCGGCCGCAGCATGAAGGTCAAGGTGACGCTGGGCGCGGCGCTGGATTAGTGAACACAGCCTGAAGGCTGTACTACTTATTTCTTTACGAGCAGGGACAGGGCCATGCCGATACCGATTGCGACGACGATGCGGCGGACCACCCGGCGGCCGAGACGCCGCGCGATGCCGGCGCTGCCGTAGCCGCCCGCGACGGCGCCGGCCGCCATCACGGCCGCGACCGGCCAGTACACCATGTGCGCCCACATGAAGTACAGCGCGGCGACGCCGTTGATGCAAATCGCCAGGAAGTTTTTCAAACCGTTCATCTGGTGAATGTCGGTCAGTCCCAGGATGCTCAAGGCGGCCAGCATCAGAATTCCAATGCCCGCGCCGAAGTATCCGCCGTAGATTGCCACCAGCAGTTGAAAGAACATCGCACCAACCAGCCAGCTTGACGCCGTGTGGGGAGTTCGGCCCGCCGTTGCTTTCAGCCAGCGCTGCGCCGGCTCCTGCACCATCAGGAGGAGGGTCGCGAAAAGGATCAGGTAAGGGATCAGCGTCTTGAACGCCGCCGGCGGCGTCCAGCGCAGCAGCAGCGCGCCCAGGATGCATCCGATTAGGCTGGGCACAACCAGCGCCAGCATGCGCGGCTCGGTGTGGCCCAGTTCTT
>JAUYBU010000141.1 GCA_030693045.1 Bryobacterales bacterium
CACGAATGGAATCAGCAGGTTAATGGAGCGTCCAATGATTGGACCGGTCAACTAAGAGATAACCGGCCAATCTGTCTGATTCTTAAGCGCTTACGCTGAAACTGAGGTTCAGACAGATTGGGCCGGTTATCCGCTGGACAAATCGGACGAAAGGTGTACTGGATAATCAAAATGAGACACGGCCGAAGGGGACACCTTGCCATTCGCTGCATTTTTCTTGGCAGCGAGATTCCTCTGTTTCAGAATGGTCCTGGCAGGAGAAGCGGAAGCGGGCTCTGCTGGAGAGCAACCCGCCAGGAATATCCTGCCGGAGACTCATTCCGATGAGTGCAGGGGAGGCGGACTTGGTTGCCGCCTCCCCTGTTTTCCGCACCCTGGTCAACATCGGCGCTTGCCTCCGGGTGTCTTTGAAACAACATCGGGATAGATCTCCCGATGCCTCCGAAAACTCAACGCCGCGGGGAACCCGGACATCTCGGGTTTCGCCTGGATCTCGATTTGCCGTTGTTTGAATTCCACCGGGGAGCGATAGCCCAAGGCCGCATGCAATCGAATCCGGTTGTAAAAGCGCTCGATAAAATCCTCGAGATTCCGCTCCAGTTCCTCCAGCGTCCGATACTCCCGGCACTCGATCTCCTCCTCTTTCAGGGTCCGCATGAATCGCTCGCATTTCGCGTTTTCCCACGGCCGCGCCGGCCGGCTCATGCTGGGCGTGATCTTGCAGTTTTCCAGCCGGCTCACGTAGTCGTTGCTGGCGTACTGCGAGCCGCGGTCGGAGTGATGCACCAGACCGGGCGCGGGCTGCCGGGCGGCGATCGCCCGGTTCAGCGCCGCCAACGGCAGTGTGGCTTTTAGACTCCGGCTCAACGACCAGCCCAGCACGCGCCGCGAAAAAGCGTCCAGCACCGTGGCGAAATATACGAATTCCGAAGCCAGCCGAATGTAAGCGATATCGGCCACCCACAACTGGTTGACTGACGTCAGCACCATATACTGAGCTAAGTTCGGATAGACCGGAAACTCATGATCGGAATCCGTAGTTACAATGAACTTACGCCGCCGCACCGCCAGCAGGTTGTCTTCCCGCCGCACACGCTGCACCCGCGACACGCTCACCACCCAGCCGCCCCTGCGCACCAGTTCGGCCACCTTCGCCGCTCCGTATTTCGGGTACTCGACCGAGGCCCGTTGGATGGCGTCGCGCAACGCCATCGCCGCTTCCTCCGGAGCCTTTTCCTCCCAACCGCGGTAGAATCCCGCCCGGCTGACGCCCGCCGCCTGGCACATCCGCTCGATCTCCAGAACGCCTCGCGATTGCATCACGACCCGGATTTGCTCGTAGATGCTTCGCCGCCAGTCTCGCCTTTCGTCTGGCGTCGATCCTCGACTCTTCGCAAGGCATTTCGAAAAAAATCGATCTCCGCGGTCTGCCGGCCGACCAGTCGCTCCAGGTCGGCCAGGCGCTGTCGCAGCGCCCCGTTTTCCGGCTCCCGCACGGCCTCCACCGACGCCGGGGACTTGGCATCCCCGTCCGTCCTGGCTGCCTTCGCTCGATCCTGATTTCGCCATTTGTAGAGCCACTTTCGCCGGATGCCCAGTTCCCTGGCCAACTCGGAAACGTTGCTGCAACTCTTCAGCAATTCCAACGCCCGGGCACGAAACGCCGGGCTATACTTCCGCCACCTCTGAGACACTTGCCCTCCCGTTCGATGAAGACTGTCCCCTTCGACCGTGTCTCATTTTGATTATCCGGTACACAGGCGTGTCCCCCGCGAAGCATGTCCCCCAGATTTGTTGCCTGTTCTCAGCCATGATATTATGAATCATGGCTGGTGGTGTGCGGAAAGCCGTTGATGAACGGTTTTACCTGTCCAATGCAAAGGGAGGTGGAATGTTGCGCCGGGAGATTTGGGTCGATCGGTGCGGCCGGGTTGTCCGGTACAACCTCGCATACATCAATCACCTGATCTATGCGGGCGAGGACGGTCGTGTGCTGGCCTATGACTCGGCTCACGGACAACATCACCGGCACTACAGAGGCAAGGTAACCACGGTCGGGTTTGAGAGCTTCGAACAAATCGAAGCGCGTTTTCAAAGAGAGTGGAATCGGCTGGCGAAGGAGGTCGGACGTGCGCAAGACTGAAATTCGAGTGGAGCGAGTGGATGCGTTCTTCGAACGCGGGCGTAAACTCGCGCGGGCGGCGGATCGGGGCGACGCCATTCCATCCAGTGTGGTAGTCGCCTTCGAGGACGTAGAGTCACTGCTCCATATCCTGACCGAGAAGCGCGTGCTTCTGCTCAAGCAGATCAAGCAGACCCCCGCCTCGATCGGCGAGCTGGCGAGGGCACTGAAGCGGGACAGGAGCGCCGTGTCGCGCGATGTCCAGGTCTTGGAGCGCTTCGGCGTGGTTCAAGTCACTGAAAAGCCGCTTCCGGGGCACGGCAGACAGAAGTGGATCACTCCCGTGGCGGGCGAGATCCAGCTTACCGCGGTGTTGTAGCGCACACGCGGCGGTGCCGGGTTTCCGCGTCAGGATCGCCCGGTCAGGCTGTTCAGCAGTCCGGCCAGGGCTCCGGCCAGCCGCTCCCGGGTGACCGATTCCGGAAGCGGGATCGCCAGCATCGGCCGATTGGTGCGCGGATCTTTCTGGAACACGTTCGATAGGGCGCGGGCGATCGGGCTATCGGCGGCTTCGGCGGACGCCTGAGGCCCGCCCTTGGGAACCAGCGACTCGATAAAGTGAATTCCCGCTTCGATCAGGCTGCCGGCCGCCTGCTGGATGTCTGCCTCCGGCGTCGCGGCGGCCGCTTGCTGGATGTCTTCCTCCTGCGTCGCGGCGGCGGCCACGGACGCAGGCGACGGGGCTGGGACAGTCTGCGGCTGCGGCACAGGCGGCGGGGCTGGGACAGCCTGCGGCGGCGGGGCGGGGGCAGCTTGCGGCTGGGGCACAGGCGCCGGAGCGGGTGGCGGCGTCTCGGCCTGCTCGGCGAAGACCTCCTTGATCGCCTGCAAAACGCTCTTCTTTCCGAGCGCGGCGAAGCTGACTTCATCGGTCGGCGAGTCGAACACTCCGGCGAACAGCGACTTCTTAATGCGCAAGGTTTCCCACACCCGCTCTTCGATGCTGCCGGAAGTAAGAAAGTGTATCGCCTGAACCGGCTGGGACTGGCCCATGCGGTGTACCCGGCCGATGCGCTGCTCCAGGCGCGCGGGATTCCACGGCGGCTCGAAGTTGATGACCGCCGAGGCGGCCTGAAGGTTCAGCCCCACGCCCCCGGCGTCGGTGGAGAGGAACACCTTGCAGTCCGGATCGCGGCGGAAGGCGTCCATGAGAGCGCCGCGTTTAGGCGCGGGCACCCCGCCGTGCAGGGAGACGAAAGCGATTCCCAGTTTCCCGAGTTCCACGCCCGCCAGGTGGGTCATCCTCTCGTATTCGCTGAAGACCACCACTTTGCGGTTCTCCTCCAGCGCCAGCTCGCGGATGATTTCGCGGAATTCCTCCAGCTTGGGAGAATGATTGGTCTGCTTGTCGAACAGGAAGGTGGAATTGCACAACATGCGCATGTTCTGGATGCAGCAGGTGATGCGGCGCAGGTCGATTTCCGAAAGCCAGCCTTGCCTCTGCCACTTGTGCATCAAGCGGGCGAGGATATCGTTTTGCTCCCAGTAGGGTCCGGCCTGCTCCTCGGTCAGGGGCACGCGGAAGATCTGGTCGGTGCGTGGCGGAAGCTCGGTCAGGACCTCTTTGCGCGTGCGCCGCAGAAGAATGGGATCGAGCTGCTGGTGAATGCGGTCCAGGCCGCGATAGCCCAGCAGACGGCCCTTCTCGTCCTCCATCCGGTGCTCCTGGAGGAAGCGGAAGGCGGGGCCGAGACGGCGGCCGTCGACGAACTCGACCACCGAAAAGAGTTCCTCGAGCTTGTTCTCCAGCGGCGTGCCGGTGAGCACGAAGGCGTAGCGGCTCTTGAGCTGCTTGATGGTGCGCGCGGTGGCGGTGGTCCAGTTCCGGATCCTCTGCGCCTCGTCCAGGATGATCAGATCGGGCCGCAACTCGCGCATCAGCTCCAGATCCTTCAGGACCACTTCGTAGCTGGTCAGGTTGAAGAATGCGGGCGACGCGTAAAGTTGCTTCCGCCGCGGCAGCAGGCCGTCGATGACCTGCGCGGAGAGATTCGTGAATTTCTCGATCTCGGTTTTCCACTGGTACTTGACCGAAGCGGGCGCAATCACCAGCACTCTCTCGATCCCCCTGCGGCGGCGCAGCATCTCGGCCGCCGCCAGCGCCTGGATGGTCTTGCCCAAGCCCATGTCGTCGGCCAGGACCACGCGCCCGCGGCAGGCCGCGAAGAGCGCGCCGCGCACCTGGTAGGCCAGCAGCCGGGTCTTCAGCAGCCCCTCCGACGGATCCTTGCCCCGTCGAATATCGGCCAGGAGCTTGCCTTCGAGTTCCAGGCCCTCGGCGACTTCGTTCTCCCGGTCGATGTATTCGAGAACATCGCTATAGACCACGGCCTGGTCGTCCAACTTCCGCAGGTCTTCCAACACCCGCTCGAACTGGCGGAAATGTTCCCGCAACAGCAGGCCGGCGGGATCGAAGTACTTCTCCGCCAGGGCGGCCAGAGCGGGCGACGGCGCAGCCGGCAGGCGCAGGCGCACGTCCAGGGTGTCGCCATAGATGAGCGAGATGGAGGCCCGGGTGCGCTTGAATTCCCTTTGATCGAGGGCCTTGCCGTGGCGCTGATGAAGACGCTGCAGCAGGGCTTCGATGTGCTTGCAGGTCCCCAGCGTGTTGACCGCGAAGTCGGGGCACGAGCAATAGTTTTCGAACAGGCCCGGTCCGCGCATTGCCACGCGATAGGTTTTCCCGCTGGCGGACTTCACCCGGTAATCGCCGAAGGGTTGGCCTTGGGGCCGTGTCAGAATGCCCGCTATGGCGTCTTTCGCCCGTGCGCGCCGTTCCAGGATCTGCTGTTCGAAAAGCATCGAGGGGTTCTCCGTTTACGCTGAATGCAGTCAGGATAGCAGGAATCCGATTGAAGAAGCGGCCGGAACCGCGTCAAGCCCACTCCACCACAACCACCTCGTAGGCGTTCAAGTGCGGGAGCCGAAAGTTGAGCTTGCCCTTCTCGATCTTGAACGCCAGGTTCTCACCGGCAATCAGGGATCTCACTCGCCGCGGCCGGCGTGGCGCATCCAGCGTGATCTCCAGACCGGCGAGCGGAACCACCTCGTCCAGCGGCGCGCGGCCCACCGCGTTGATGAAATGGACGAACCGGTAGCCCGGCTTTTCGGAAATCACCAACTGCACACCGCCGGGCGCGTTGGTTTCCAGTGGCCGGCCGCGCAACGCCCAGGCCACGGAGTCCGCGAGCAACTGCCGTACCCCGGGCAAACGGCTGTGAAAGTAGAAGCTATCGACTGCGCCGGGGAAGTATACAACGCGCCCCTTGCCGGGTGAGCCGGCCACGCACAGCGGGGTGGATTCCGGCTCCGGATTATCGATCTCCTCCGGAATTCCGGCATTGCCATGTTTCGCATAGACCAGCGGCGTGGCGGTTCCCGGGCCGGGTTGAACGCGCAGAAACGGTCCGCCAAAGGGAAGGATCGTGGCCTCGCCGAGCGACCGGTTCAGGTCGTGCGCGTCGCGTCTAAACAGGTACGCCCCGCGCGGCGCGGTCTCGGCTTTGGCGGAGAGACATCGCGCGGCGAACAGCGACTCGAGCGCAAAGCCGTGTCGCCGGTCGCCTTCGGAATCGCAAAGCGAGGTCTCGAATGTTGCGACAACTCCCCCGCCTTCCCGCGCGAACGCCGCGATGGCCCCGGCTTGCGCGTCATCCAGGCACGCCAGATTGGGCAGAACCAAAGCCCGAAAAGCGCTCAACCGCTCCGCTGTCAGCGCTTCTTCTCCGATCACCACGCAGGGCACGTGACATTCCACCAAAGCCGAGTAGAACCCGTGCGCCGCCGCGGTATAGCGGCTCTCGGGATCGTCGCGGCCGTACATGTCGAGCGTGCGCTGCGACCAAACCAGGGCTACCGGCGCGGCCGGGCGCGCGTCTTCGTACACCCATGCGCGCCGCTTCAGAACGCCAAGCGCTTCGGCAATCACGCGCATGTTGCGTTCGTCCTCGCCCTTTCCCGGAACGCCGAAGACGGGCATCTTCAGGCCGGCCCCGTGCGCGATGGCCTGCCATGCGGTGGTTGCATACTCGGCCGCCGGCATCGAGGCGCGGGGCCAGCCCCCATCGCGAATCTGCGCCTTCAAATTGATGATCGGCGGCCGGCCGCCGACCGACCGCGCGTAGCTGGCGGTCATGCCCGAAACCCAGCGGAGGTCCCGGCCCGGAGCTACGTTGTCGATGGTGGACATGACCGAGGAGCAGGCGCGCGACAGGCGCGCGATGTCATAGGCGCGGTTGCGCATCCACGCCGTCTCGTCCAGTCCCGCCAGCTCGCCGGTCCAGAAGACGCCCGCGCGTTCTTCCCGCATGGTCTGTTGCAGCAGGGCGAAGTTTTCGGCGCTGGCGTCGTAGCGCCAGGCCAGGAACCGGCGCCAGTCGGGGCTGTTCCAGTCGGGCTTGACGGGCAGTTCCGCGTTGAAGCGCGAGCGGTAGCGTTTGCGGCAGTTTTCGCAGTAGCAGAAGCCCGGAAACCCGCCGGCGTTGAGATGGAAGCCGTCCACGGCGTAGCCGCGCAGAATCTCCCGGATCACCGGAACCGCGAACTCCGCGCCCGCGTAGGGGCTGTTGGGACAGACCTGATAGAAGGGGCCGGAACGGACGGCGGCGCCGTCGGCGCGGAGCGCGAACCACTCCGGGTGATCGCGGAAAACTTCTTCGCGCGCCTTGCTGAAATCCACGCGGGCGATGATGCGCAACCCGGCGGCGCGCCCATGCTCAGCCGTTTCTTTCAGAAAGTCGCGCCCTTCCAGCGCCGGGCTGACGTAGTGATAGCGCACCCGCGACGGGTAGAAGGCGTAAATCCCGCCCACGCTGACGACGATGCCGTCGGCATTGGTCGCGGCGCAATCGGCGATGAACCGGCGCACGTCCATCCCGCGCACGTCGCTCTCGCGCATGTTGGGGTGA
>JAUYBU010000083.1 GCA_030693045.1 Bryobacterales bacterium
GCCGCGCGAAATCTCCTCCGGCCAGGCCAGCTACAGCCAGCCGAAGTTCCGGCCCGATGGCAAAGCGCTCTACATGTTGCGCAGCGGCGGCGACGACAGGGTTTACCACCTGGCGCGATTGGCGATGATGGCGTGGCCCGCCTCGGGCGAGCCAAAGCCGATCGGCGGCGACTTCGACCGCTCGGTCAACAGCTTCGCATTCACTCCGGATTCGAAAACCATCTACCTGCTGGCCGAGGAGGCGGGGCACGAGAAGCTCTTCACGATGCCCGCCGATGGCGGCGCGGCGAAGCTGGCGTTCGAGATGAAGCTCGGCGCTTACACCGGGCTGGCCATTCCGGAGAGGGCCCCCGCGCCGGTGCTCATCGCCAACTGGGAAAGCTCGATCAACCCGGCCGAGGTGGTGCGCATCGACCCGCGCGCCGCCAGTCACCAGCCGCTCTCGGATTTCAACTCCGCACAGGCGGCCGGGATCGACTGGCAGCCGCCGCGCCATTTCTGGTTCGACTCGCGGCGCGGCAAGCGCATCCACAACCTGCTGATCCTGCCGCCGGCGTTCGACCAGAACAAGAAGTACCCGCTGGTGGTGATGATTCACGGCGGCCCGCACTCGATGTGGCGCGATCAGTTCTTCCTGCGCTGGAACTACCACTACCTGACCACGCCCGGCTACGTGCTGCTGATGACCGACTACACCGGCTCGACCGGCTACGGAGAGAAGTTCGCGCAGCAGATTCAGGGCGATCCGCTCAAGGGCCCCGGCGAGGAAGTCGACGAGGCGGTGGACCAGGCGCTGAAGCGATTTTCGTTCATCGACGGCGCGCGCATGTGCGCCGGCGGCGCCAGCTACGGAGGCCACATGGCCAACTGGCTCCAAGCCACCACCACGCGCTACCGCTGCCTGTTCAGCCACGCCGGCCTGATCAACCTGGAATCGCAGTGGGGCACGAGCGACACCATCTTTCACCGCGAAGTCGGCAACGGCGGGCCGGTGTGGGAGCAGGGGCCGGTGTGGCGCGAGCAGAATCCGATCCGTTACGCCAGGAACTTTCGCACGCCCATTCTGCTCAGCGTGGGCGAAAAGGATTACCGGGTCCCGCTCAACCAGACCATCGAGAACTGGAGCGTGTTGCAGCGGCTGCAAATTCCCAGCCGCCTGGTGGTGTACCCGGACGAGAATCACTGGGTGCTGAATGGCGAGAACAGCCGGTTCTTCTATAGTGAGTTGCTGGGGTGGCTGAAGAAATACCTCGACTGACTCGGTATGCTCAATGACCCCGAGGACAAGGTAGTCTTTTCGACGCGTTGGTTCGACGTGGTCGAAAGGACATGTATTGGATGGCAAGAGCCTTACTACATGGTCCGATCTTCCGACAGCGTGACGGTGCTGGCCACCACCACCACGGGGAAGGTCCTGTTGATACGCCAGTACCGGCCCGCGCTGGATCGGTACTCCCTGGAATTGCCGAGCGGCCACACGGATTGCCGCGACGATTCGCCGGAGGCGGCCGCGCGGCGCGAACTGCTTGAAGAAACGGGCTACCGGGCGGAGGGCCTGGAGTTACTGGGCGTTCTCGACCCGGACGTTGGACGCCTGACGGCCCGGTTGTGGTGCTACTTCGCTCCACGCGCCGCCAGGGTCTCGAACTCTCAGGATGGCGAAGAGAAGATCGAAGTCATTGAGTGTACGCCGGAAGAGTTTCTTGAATGGGCGAAGGAAGGGAAGCTACGGCACGCGCAGGATCTGGCGATTGCATTCCTGGCCATGTCCCGGGGACATTTGCGCGTTGCCGGCGGCCGAACCGAGGAGTAACGAATGATGAAAGCACTGGTCACTGGGAGCACGGGTCAAGATGGCTCCTACCTTACGGAGTTACTGCTGGCGAAAGGCTATGAGGTCCACGGTCTGAAACGCCGGTCTTCCAGCTTCAATACGGACCGTCTGGATCATCTGTATCGCGACTTACACGACTGCGACGCGCGCTTCTTCCTGCACTACGCGGATCTTACCGATGGCAGTTCTCTGGCCAGCCTGCTGTATGACCTGCGGCCCGACGAGATTTACAATCTCGCCGCTCAGAGCCACGTCAAGGTCAGCTTCGAGGTTCCCGAATACACCGCCGATGTGGTGGCCAGCGGGACCTTGCGCCTGATCGAGGCCATGCGCCGGACGGGCGTGCGGTGCCGCTTCTACCAGGCGTCGTCGAGCGAGATGTTCGGCAGCGCGCCTCCGCCGCAGAGTGAGTCGACGCCGTTCCATCCCCGCAGCCCGTATGCCTGCGCCAAGCTGTTCGCTCACAACATCACGGTGAACTATCGGGAGAGCTACGGCCTGCACGCCTCCAGCGGCATTCTCTTCAACCACGAGTCTCCAAGGCGGGGCGAGACTTTTGTGACGCGCAAGATCACCCGCGCCGTCGCGCACATCAAACGCGGCATCCAGCGCAAGCTCTACCTGGGTAATCTGGATGCCCGGCGCGATTGGGGTTACGCGCCGGATTACGCCCGCGCCATGTGGTTGATGCTTCAGCGGGACGCCCCGGACGACTATGTGGTTGGGACCGGCGAGGCGCACACGGTCCGGGAATTCGTCGAACTCGCTTTCGCCCGCGCCGGCCTGGACTGGAATGAGTTTGTCGAGATCGATCCGCGCTACTTTCGCCCCGCCGAAGTGGATTACCTGATGGCCGACGCCTCGAAGGCTCGCCGCGTGCTGGGTTGGGAACCCACGGTCACTTTCCAGGAACTCGTGCGCATCATGGTGGACGCCGATCTGAAAGAGGCCGACTCGAAGATCAGAGGCGGAGACGACGCGCTGCGCACCGCCATCGACTCGCAGGGGAGGAACATGTGATCCGGCTCACTGAGAAACGTATCGTAGTGACTGGCGGCGCCGGCTTCCTGGGCGGCCATCTTGTCGAACGCTTGCACAGCGCGGGCTGCCGCCAGGTTTTTGTTCCACTTCAGGGCGAGTACGACCTGACGCAGGCCGAGGCCGTTCAGCGACTTTTCCAAGTCCACAGGCCCGAGATCCTGATCCACCTGGCCGCGGTGGTTGGGGGAATCGGCGCCAACCGCAAAAGCCCGGGCCGCTTCTTTTTCGACAACATCGTCATGGGTGTCCAGTTGATTGACGCGGCGCGCCGGTACGGAACCGAGAAAACGGTGGTGCTGGGCACCATCTGCGCGTATCCGAAATTCACGCCCGTGCCTTTTTGCGAGGACGATCTGTGGAACGGTTATCCGGAGGAGACCAACGCCCCCTACGGCATCGCCAAGAAAGCGCTGCTGGTCCAATGCCAGGCTTACCGCCAACAGTACGGGATGAACGCCATCTTTCTGCTCCCGGTGAATCTCTACGGACCGCGCGATAACTTCGACCCGGAGACTTCCCACGTGATTCCGGCCCTGATCCGCAAGTGCGTGGAAGCCACCGAGCAGGGCCGCGCGGAGATCGTTCTCTGGGGCGATGGCTCGCCGACCCGCGAATTCCTCTACGTGGAAGATGCGGCGGAGGCTGTCCTGGCGGCCACCGAGCGGTATGATAAACCCGCTCCGGTCAACCTGGGCAGCGGTGTGGAGATCACCATCCGCGACCTGGCGGAGACCATCGCCCGGCTGACAGGTTTCAAAGGCCGCATCACTTGGGATGTTACTCAACCGAATGGTCAGCCGCGCCGCTGTCTGGATGTCAGCCGCGCGGAGCGAGAGTTCGGTTTTCGGGCCAGGGTCCCCTTCGACGAGGGTTTGCGGCGAACCATCGCCTGGTATCTTTCACGGCCGCGAGCCGATTGAAATAACGATCACGGCGGCGACCATGGCCGCGTTGCCCAAGGCCAGCAAGCGCACCGCGCGCGCGCCCGCTCCGCGCCATTCGCCGGTGAGGAGGCCGAGCAGATTGGCCACCAGCAGGATCGCGGTCATGAACAGCGGCCATCCGAACACCGCTCCGTACTGCCCCATGTGGGCCGCGCCCTGTCCATAGAAATACATGCCGAAGAACCACAGGACGCCCATCGCCGCGGCCAGCAGCACGTTGCGCGGGACCGCGCCGGGCACGGCGTTTTTCCAGCCGCCGTTCTTGCGCAGCAGATACAGGCAGTAGCCGGCGTTGGCGATGAAGCCCGAGGAGATCGCCACGGCGATTTTGGTGACCGAAGCCGTCGCGCTGCTGACTCCTTGCGCTTGCGCCAGTCCGGCAATGTCGTCCAGAAAAGCGACCGCGAAGTTGAACATCGGCGAGAGCGCGCCGGAGAGGATGCAGAGGATCAGGCCCCGAACGAAATTGCCGGTCTTCTTCGGCGCGGCCGCTTCGCGTAGCGCGCCGGCCTTCGAGCACAGCGCCACGCCCAGGATCACGATCGCCAGACCCAAAAACAGCAGCATGCCGCGCCCGGTCAGCAACTGGTCCGGATGCTGCACCGCCAGTGGGATGATGGAGCCCAGCGCGGCGATCAGCGACATGATGATGGCAAAGCCGAGCGCCGTGCCCAACTCCGCCACACCCAGCCCGAAAAACACCGACCCGATGCCCCAACCCATGCCGAACACGGCCGCCAGCAGGATGGAGCGCGCGCCGGCGGCCGAGTAGACCGCCACCGGGTCCGGAATCGTGGCCAATACCATGGTCCACGGCAACACGATCATGGCGGCGATCGAGTAGACCAGCCATCCCATTTCCCAACGCCAACCCTTTAAGAACTTCTGCGGGATGGTGAAGCCGCCCTGCATTACGCCGCCCAGCAGAATCAAAAGCAAACCGATCCAGGAAATGTCCATACGCCGCACGCTCCGAGACCGTTGAGTTTATCGCGCGCGCGGGGTGCAACGCAAAACCCTATTTCGGGGACAGGCTACGAAATCCCGAAATAGGAGTTTCGGGATTTCGTAGC
>JAUYBU010000148.1 GCA_030693045.1 Bryobacterales bacterium
CGCTACAAGACGGGCGCCCAAGGCTTTACGAATGCCGGCGGAACAGCCGGTTTTACCGGGCAGTTCTTGAGCGACAGAGGTAAGAATAACGCCGGCAACTCTTACGCCGAGTTCTTATTGGGCGTGATGGGAAGCTATACCCAGACGGCGTCTTATCGAGCCGGCGGAGTGGTACATCGCTACTACACTCTGTTCGTGCAGGACGATATCCGCCTCACCAGCAAGCTGACCGTCAACTTCGGGTTGCGGTGGGACCCGCGCGCCGGAATGCGCCAGTATGGGAATTGCGAGGAAACCTGGGTGCCGGGGCAGCAGTCCACCCAGTTCCCGAATGCGCCCGTGGGGCTGCTCTTCTATGGCGATAAAGGCATCGAAAAGGGCGTCATCCCCAACAGGTACAAAGTTTTCGCGCCGCGCCTGGGACTGGCTTACAATTTCGCCCGCAAGACCGTGCTTCGGTCCGCCTATGGGATTTTCTACGACGAGTTTCAGAGCATTCTGTTCAACCAGATCACCCAGCAATTCCCCTGGGCCAACCAGACCACCCTGGTCGGCCCATTGTCGTTCTCCGATCCCTTTTCAGGCGGCACGATCCTCGATCCCGCGGCCTGGAAACCCAACGCCAGCGCGGTGTTACCGTCATACAGCGCCTTCTTCGCCATGACTCAGAGCATGCGCCCCGGGTACCTTCAGAACTGGAACCTGTTCATCGAACACCAGTTGCGCTCGGACCTGCTGGTACGCGCCGGCTACGTAGGCTCCAAGGGTACACACCTGGTGAATCTATACGAACAGAATGCGGGGATATACGGCCCCGGCGCCAGTTCCAGCAATGTCAACGCGCGCCGGCCGTTGAACAACCCCAAGATCGGCTCGCTCCAGCTCTTCGAGTCGGGGTCCAGCTCCACCTATAACGCGTTCCAGTTCACGGTGCAGAAGCGCTACGCCAGGGGGTTCAGTGTTCTTTCCAACTACACCTTTGGCAAGGCGCTCGACGACAGCTCGGACGCGACGGGCAGTCCCGGCCCCGATCCCTGGAACCACCGCAACAATATTGGGCCTTCGGACTACGACATTACCCACCGGCTGGTGATCTCCGCCGTCTGGGAGTTGCCGCGGTTGAAGACCTCGACTGCCCCCGTCCGCTGGGTGTTGGGCGGCTGGCAGAGCAACGCGATCTTTACCGCATCGAGCGGCACTCCACTGACTGTCCGCAGCGGCGCCGATAATAACTACGATGGCGTGGGCGGCGACTTTGCCGACTACCTGGGCGGAGCCTGGCAGTTGTCCAAGAGCCGTTCCAAACAGGATCAGATCGCGCGCTGGTTCGACACCAGCGTATTCAAAACCAACGCCCTGGGTACGATCGGCACGGGGCGGCGGGGGCAACTGCGCGCGCCGGGGGATTCGAATCTGGACTTCTCGCTGTTCAAGAACTTCCAGTTGGCCGAGCGGAGGCGGGTGCAGTTCCGCGGCGAGGCTTTCAACTTTTTGAATCATGCCAATCTGGGATCGCCTGGTACCAGCGTCAACAGCCCCAGCTTCGGCGTCATCAGCAGCGCGTCGGAACCGCGGATCCTCCAGCTCGCGGTGAAACTGATTTTCTAGTGCCTGGACCGCTAGTTTCGCTCCCTGCCCGGAGGGCGCCCGGTCGCGGCTCGGAACCGATTCCGAGCCGCGCGCGTCAGCAAGCGGAAGCACCGAATCATGCGGGCAGAGACCTGGAATCCGGCTTTGCTGTTCGCATGCAAGCTGCAGGCTCGGCGCCGGGTTAGCGGTCGAGAGCTAGAGCTGTAGGTGGGTTGGGCCGGGCCGCATGAGTTCGGAGAAGGAAGATTACGAAAAGGAGATTGTCACATGAGACATACGATGTCGAAAGCCGTTGTCACCGCCCTTGTGCTGGGCGTCATCGTCAGCTACGGCCAGCCGGCAGGCGACGCGTCGCCGAAAGACCGGCTGTTCGCTCGCATCTACGGATCCGTGGCCGGCGCCTTTATTGGCAATGCGATCGGTGAGCCGGTCGAGGGGTGGACCTGGGAGAAGATAGAGTCCACTTTCGGTTTCCTTGACAAGTTCGTGGCCAGCAAACAGGCGCTTCGCCAGGCCGCTCGCCCTATCCCGCAGCGCTACGGCCCGCCTTGGATGGCCAGAACTTACGAACGCCAGGTCGGCTGGACCGAGGACGGCATGGAGCGCTACAAGCTGCTCGCTTGCGCCGTCATCAAAAAGGGCGGCCGGGTCAACGTCGAGGAATTGGCCCGGGAGTGGATCGAGAGGGTCGATCCGAATAAGTTCGGCTACCATATGGGCAACCAGGACCAAATCATCTACAACCTGCTCAAGGCGGGCATTCCTCCCTATGACGCCGGCCGCTATACCCCCTGGCCGGGCTCCATGGGCACCTCCAAGATGATTGGTGTCCTCGGCATCGTGAACGCCTGCCGTCCGGACAATGCCGCCCGCGACGCGCTGGATGTCACGCGCATCAAGGACAGTCAGGGCTTGCCGAATGACTATGCGCTCGAAAACGCCGCCGCCCTCGCCTCGGCTACCGCCGAGGCGTTGCGGCCGGGCGCCACTGTCAACTCGGTGATCGAAGCCGCGCTGGCGCAACTGCCCAACGAGCGCGGGGCGCGCCAGGAGGTCCAGGGGTTCCTCGACCAGGCGAAGAAGGCGAAGGACTACAAAGATCTGCGCGTCATCTACGCGGAGAGGTACAAGCCCAGCGGGGGACGCTTTCCCATCACCGCCGCAATCGAGATCCTCGGCGGCGGCCTGGCCTCTTTCCGCTTAGCGGACGGCCGCCCGCGCGAAGCGGTCCTTAACGCCATCAACATCGGCCGCGACACCGACTGCAAGGCTTACGTTGCAGCCGGCCTCGCCGGCGCTCTGCGGGGCATTGAAGCCTGGCCCCCCGAGTGGGTTCAAACGGTCGAAAAGGCGGTTCTCACCGATACCTACACCGTCGATAAGCGCAACGCGCGCCAGATGGCCGAAGGCCTCTACAAGGCCGCCCTGAACGAGCATGCCAGGGCCAAGGCTGCCGGCAGCGAGGTTGACTCCCTGCTGGCGAAGTGAGGTCCCGGCATCCTTCTTGGGGCCGGCATCTCCGGCCCCCCGCACGCGACCAGCCAGGCACTCGCGCAAATCGGCCTGCTGACGGGCCTCGGCCGGAGTCTGACGGCAAGCGGGGCCCGCATCGGCACGGCCCGATCACCTGCAAGGACTGAGTCAACGGTTCTCGATGAGATTCCAATTCGTCTTGTCCGGGCGGGTGTCGGTGGAATCGAGCTATATCGGAAGTCTCTCCCAGCGGCTGACGACAGACCGCGACGTCATCGGCGCCGGCTGCATCGGCCCGGCCGCGAGAAGCGTGCTCGACCAGCTCGTGCCGCGTGCGCCCTCGGGCGCGAAGAAGCGATTGAGACCAGCGCACGGCGCTGTACGTCGCTAGCCCCGGCTTCGAGCCGGACCGAACACCGACGAAGTAGCGATTGAGACCAGCGCACGGCGCTGTACGTCGCTAGCCCCGGCTTCGAGCCGCACCGACCGCTGACGAAGAAGCGATTGAGACGCAGATCGGGAGAACGCCGCCCTCTCCCGAGGTGATGAGCCCGGCCATTCACACCTCCGTCCGCCCTTATTTCCTTTATTATCAAAGCCCCCGCCAAAAATCGCCGGAATCGGGAGGTAAACTATGAACGGGAGCTACAGTGACCACACCATCTCGCCATTCCGCTTCTCGTGTCAGCGCCGCGCCCTCCCACACCATCCCCCACCACAAAGAAACCTCACAATTCGAACCCAAGGACTCCCTTTCTTTCCATCAAAACCGCCCGCGAGCCCTCCCCCCAGCCCGCCCTCTGGCCCCCGAACCCGCATTGCTACGACGTAGGGATCGATACTCAGACTGGGCTCCACCAAGGAAAGGACTCTCCCCCTAATGGATTTTTCCGTGAACACACCGCGCGAACTGCTGCGAACCCTGCCCGGCGACGACGTGCGCCGGCCCGGCACCGGCGCCTGCACGCTGGCCTCGGCCATGCAACTCTGGTTGTGGACCCGGACCTATCTTCAGCACGCCAGCGACGCCCACGGCGTCAGGCTCTACCAGAGTGCCCGGCAGGGCGTGTCGTTCGCGCTGGCGCACGCGCTACGCTTCCTGCTCGCGTCCCGCTGCCAAACCGCGGTTTCCACTACTGCCATGGTTCCTCCGAATCTTCCCTTCGATTCTTACGCCGGGGCCTGCTCATGTCGTCGTGCGCACAACCAGTTCGTTCTGGATGCTCAGCGCCGTGACAAGATGCTCGCTCATCGCCCGCCGGGCGCCCCGGGCGTCGCGCGCGGCGACGCATTCCAGGATGCGCATGTGCGTGGGCATCA